>JBCCUW010000034.1:0-16056 GCA_039196385.1 Pseudomonadota bacterium | reverse complement strand
GAATAAAGCGAACGAATAAAGCGAACGAATAAAGAGGTCAGCGAGGCTGGCCTCTTCTACTTACACACCCATTCGACGTATGCCCTGATGTCTCTATCCCCACTTAACCAACCGTTCAAGATTGGCAATCTGCAGTCGCGTAACGCTGTGGCTCTGGCGCCTATGGCCGGGCTGACCGATGTGCCGTTTCGGGAAGTGGCTTGGTCACTGGGCGCGGGGTATATGGTGAGCGAAATGGTTGGCAGTCAACCACAGCTGTGGGATACCGGCAAAAGTCGGCAACGTCGTGTGCCGGTGCGTGGTGTGACACCAGTTGCAGTGCAAATCGCGGGGACAGACCCGGCCGCCATGGCAGAGGCCGCTCGCCGGCACGTGGACGACGGGGTTGAAGTGGTCGATATCAACTTTGGCTGCCCCGCAAAAAAAGTTTGCAAAAAAGCGGCCGGCTCCGCCTTGCTGGGTAACCTGCCGCTGATTGGGGAAATTGTCCACGCCGTCAGCAGCGCAGTCCCGGTTCCTATCACCGCAAAGACCCGTACCGGGTTGGAGCCCGGTGACGGCCTGGGCATTGCTGCGGCGCGGCTGGCTGCAGAGGCTGGCGCCAAGCTGATTGTCATGCATGGGCGTAGTCGCGCCTGTCGGTTTAAGGGTGCTGCGGAGTATGCCAGCGTGGCCGCCCTGAAGGCGGCGCTACCTGTGCCGGTATTGGTGAACGGTGACATCAACTCGCTGCAACAGGCAAAACTTGCGCTGCGACAGACTGGCGCCGATGGCATCATGATTGGGCGGGGTGCGATAGGGCAGCCATGGTTGCTGCGTGAGCTGCAGGGTGGCGCGCCCCTGAGCCTGGCACAGAAATGGGGGATCATTCTGGACCACGTCGAACGGATGCACGAATTTTATGGTGAATTCAGTGGGCTACGCATCGCCCGCAAGCATATCTCAGCGTATCTCAGGGGTTTTAATCTGAATGCGCGGGACGCGCTCGCTGTCGATAGCGCCCAGGCACAGCTGGATTGGCTGAGATGGTCGGCTGATATGGCGCTTCGCAACGCCAGCTGAACAAAAATACTGACCACCCGGCATGGGTGAACGGGGATCACATTGGCAAAGCTAAAGATCAAACGGGCGCTGCTTAGCGTCTCGGACAAAACCGGGCTGCTTGAACTGGCCCGGGCGCTGCATGGCGCAGGGGTAGAAATACTGTCAACAGGCGGCACTTACGCGCGGTTGATTGACGACGGCATTCCGGCGCGCGAAGTGGCTGAATATACTGGCTTTCCTGAAATGATGGATGGGCGGGTGAAAACGCTGCACCCCAAGGTGCATGGCGGTATCCTTGGTCGACGTCACCTTGATGGCGAGGTGATGGCCGCGCACGACATTCAGCAGATAGATCTGGTTGTGGTTAACCTGTATCCCTTTGCGGCCACTATTGCCAGGCCGGATTGCACTGATGAGATGGCCATTGAAAACATCGATATTGGCGGCCCTGCGATGCTGCGCTCTGCTGCGAAGAACCATCAGGATGTGATGGTGGTGGTGGATCCACAGAATTACAGTGAGGTTGTCGCCGGGCTGGAGGATGGGTTTACGCTCGCCCTGCGCCGCAGCTTTGCAGTAAAAGCATTCCGTCATACTGCGCAATATGACGCGACCGTTAGTGGTTATCTGGGCGCAGCGGAGGTGCTGCCGGACAGCTTGAGCCTGACTTTTGAGAAGATGGATGAAATGCGCTATGGCGAAAATCCGCATCAGCAGGCCGCGTTTTATCGCGAGGTGAGCGGCGATCACACCGGCAGCATTGCCGCTTATCAGCAGCTGCAGGGCAAGGCGCTGTCGTACAATAATATTGCCGACACAGACGCTGCGCTGGAGTGCGTCAAGGTGTTCAGTGAACCCGCATGTGTGATCGTTAAACACGCCAATCCCTGTGGCGTGGGCGAGGCGGGTGATATCAGTCAGGCTTATGCCAAAGCCTTTGCGACTGATCCAACCTCTGCGTTCGGCGGCATCATTGCCTTTAATCGGCCGCTAGACTCAGCCACGCTGGAAACAGTGCTGGAGAAACAGTTTGTTGAGGTTGTCATTGCCCCTGAGGTGGATGCTGCCGCGGTTGAGGTGGCCAAGCAGAAGAAAAACGTCCGTCTGTTGTCGTGTGGTCAATGGCAAGCGCCGCAGCGTGGTTTGGAGTACAAGCGGGTTGGTGGCGGCCTGTTGGTGCAAAGCGCTGATGAGTTGTGTCTGGATGAGGACGCACTGGCGGTGGTGACTGCACAGCAGCCCAGTGAAGCCCAGATGGCAGATCTGCTGTTTGCCTGGAAAGTGGCCTGGTTTGTGAAGTCCAATGCCATTGTTTATGCCCGGGACGGCCAGACCATTGGTGTGGGTGCAGGACAGATGAGTCGTGTGATCAGTGCCAGAATTGCCGGGCTCAAAGCAGAGGCGGAAGGCTTAAGTGTGCCGGGTGCGGTAATGGCCTCGGATGCGTTCTTTCCATTCCGCGATAGCATTGACGCCGCGGCGCAGGCAGGTATCACCGCCATCATTCAGCCGGGTGGATCGATGCGCGACGCTGAAGTCATCGCGGCGGCAGACGAGCATGGCATTGCCATGGTGTTCACCGGAGTGCGACATTTTAGACACTGAGCGAGGAAGATGACATGAAAGTTCTGGTCATTGGAGCCGGCGGCCGGGAACATGCCCTGGCCTGGAAACTGGTACAGAGTGAAGGGGTTACCGAGGTGCTGGTTGCGCCGGGCAACGCCGGTACTGCCCGACAGGCCGGTCTGCGCAATGTGGATGTTGCCGTGGATGACTTTCCCGGCCTGGTAGAGCTGGCCAAAACCGAGCAGGTCGGGTTCACCATGGTTGGTCCGGAAATGCCGTTGGTAGCCGGAGTTACCGACTACTTCGCTGAGGCTGGACTGGCCTGTTTTGGTCCCAGTCGTGCAGCTGCGCAGCTGGAAGGCTCTAAAGCGTTTACCAAAGAATTTCTGGCGCGCAATGATATCCCGACAGCCGCTTATGAAACGTTTACCGAGGTGGACAAAGCGCGCGCCTATGTGGCGGCTCAGGGGGCGCCGATTGTGATCAAGGCGGATGGTCTGGCGGCAGGTAAAGGTGTTGTGGTGGCCCAGACTGTAGCCGAAGCGGATGCTGCCATCATCGATATGTTAAGCGACAACAGCTTTGGAGAAGCCGGTTCGCGGGTCGTGATTGAAGAGTTTCTGACTGGCGAAGAAGCCAGCTTTATTTGTCTGTGCGATGGTAAAACGGCGGTGCCTTTTGCTTCCTCTCAGGACCACAAAGCCCGCGATGATGGTGACAAAGGGCCGAACACCGGAGGGATGGGCGCTTATTCACCGGCCCCGGTCATTGATGCAGCGGTGCACGACAGGGTGATGCAGCAGGTGATTGAGCCCACTCTGGCAGGCATGGCTGCGGACGGTATTCCCTATGTGGGTTTTCTTTATGCGGGCTTAATGATCACGCCCGCAGGGGAACCCAAGGTGATTGAATTCAACTGCCGCTTTGGTGATCCGGAAGCCCAGCCCGTGATGATGCGTCTGCAATCGGATCTGCTGGCGGCCTGCCAGGCTGCGCTGGCGGGCGAACTGGCTGGAATGGAGCTGGCGTTCGACAGTCGGACCGCGTTGGGGGTTGTCATGGCCGCGGGGGGCTACCCACAGGACTATGCTAAGGGTGATGTGATCAGCGGTCTGGACAAAGAGCTCTTGGATACTGCTGTTTTTCATGCCGGTACTGCGCTCACCGAGGTGGATGGTGCATCTCAATGCGTCACCAACGGCGGTCGCGTGCTGTGCGTCGTTGGTCTCGGCAGTTCAGTACGTTCGGCGCAGGCCCGCGCTTATGAGCGAGTCGATTTGATTGGCTGGCGTAATCGTTATTTTCGCAAGGATATTGGGCATCGAGCTATCAGTCGCGAATCTGCATAAGATGACGCGATGGGTGATTTACAGCCGGTAGGTGGTGCGCGTCATCACCTTGCTGAGCAATGCCATACCCTGTTTAACCGGTTGCGGAAATTCTGCCCCGCCGAGGGACAGGGCATGGGCGCCGTGTTCGGCTTCGTCAGCACGCATCTCGTCCAGAATAGCGCGGCTGCGCTGATCTTCCGGTGGCAGGGCTTCCAGGTGGCTTTCCAGGTGTTGCACAACCTGGTCTTCAGTGGCTTCAACAAAACCCAGACTGATTTTGTCGCCGGCAAGCCCGGTGGCGGCACCCACGGCGAAAGATGCGGCATAAAACAACGGGTCAAAAACACTTGGACTGGCTTCCAACTCGTCCAGGCGCTGGCGGCACCAGCTCAGATGGTCCCGTTCTTCTTCTGCCGCCTGCAGCAGTGCCTCACGCGCTTCGCTTGACCGTGCGGTCAGCGCCTGGCCTTCGTACAGTGCCTGGGCGCAGATTTCGCCGCAGTGATTAATGCGCATCAGGCCTGCCGCGTGCGTGCGCTGATCATCCGCCATGGCAGCGTCAGCGATGTCATTGCCGGGGCTCGGGCGCGTGCTGGCATAAGCGCCGGTGAGCGCACGCAGGGCGCGATCAAACCCTGTAATGATGTCATCGACTGGTCTGGACAATTTAATTTACCTTTCGCCTGAGTTATACCGAACCACATCAGGCGTCATGCGGCGTGTTCGGCAATTTTGTCGCCTGGTCGATATACCGGTGATCAGGCGTTTAGGCATAATTATAAGCATGGCTGACACGAAAGACCTAAACGTATTGCTTGATGCGGGAATACCCATTATTGGCATCGAATCACCCGACGAACCTCGAGTTCTGGCCATGTTGTTGCGTTTTGCCATGCAGCGCCAACTGGCATTTTACGAGTGGTCGGTGACGCGAGGTTTGCGCTTGAGCGGTTTTGGCGAGCGGGTCGGGACTGCTGACGACGTTGAATATGCGGAGCCGGACGCGGTGCTCCAGCACGTTGCGCAAACACCCGGTCCGGGACTCTATGTGCTGTGCGACTTTCATCCGTATCTGAGTGAAGACCCTAAGCACGTTCGTTACTTAAAAGATATCGCGCTGGCGCACAAAGAACGTCCTAATACCATCGTATTGGTGAGTCATAAGCTCGATATTCCCCCCGAACTTGGCCGCCTGACGGCAAATTTGCAGCTGCGTCTGCCAAGTGACGAGGAGTTGCTGACAATGGTGCGGGCCCAGGCGCAGGAATGGGCCGAATCACATCAGGGGCAGAAAGTGCGCACGGACAGCGCGACGCTGAACAAACTCATTGCGAATCTGCGTGGGGTATCGCACTCCGACGCACAAGTGCTCATCCGCCGGGCGATCTATGGCGATGGGGCGATCACCGAATCGGATATCCCGGCGGTGAATAAGCTGAAATTTGACCTGATGGACTCTGAGGGAGTGCTGCACTTTGAGTACGACACGGAGCAGTTTTCTGACGTTGCCGGGCTGCTCAATCTGAAACAGTGGCTTAAAGTCCGTCGTGCGGCCTTTCTGGAAACCACCCGGGACAGGCCTCGGGGGGTACTGCTGCTGGGTGTCCAGGGGGGTGGCAAAAGCCTGGCCGCCAAGGCTGTTGCCGGATTCTGGTCTTTGCCTTTGCTACGCCTCGATTTTGGCACCCTGTACAACAAGTTTTTTGGTGAGTCAGAGCGTAATCTGCGTAACTCTTTGAAACAGGCTGAGCTGATGGCGCCCTGCGTCTTGTGGATGGATGAAATTGAAAAAGGTCTGGCGGTGGGTCAGAGTGATAACGCCACCGCGCAGCGCATTCTGGGTACGTTGCTCACCTGGATGGCGGAAAACGATAACGCTGTGTTTATCGTGGCAACCTCCAATGACATTTCCGGCCTGCCGCCCGAATTGATGCGCAAGGGCCGGCTGGATGAAATTTTCTTCGTTGACCTGCCGGATCAGGTGACTCGTCAGGAGATTTTTCGCATTCATCTGGCGAAGCGTGATCTGGACCCCAAGGCTTACGACCTGGCTGCACTGGCGGACGCAGCAGTGGACTTTACTGGCGCGGAAATTGAGGAAGCCATTGTGTCTGCACGCTATCTGGCTGGTGATCGCCAGGAAGGTATCACCCAGGCAGACATTGGTGCGGCCCTGGGCCGAACGTACCCCATCTCGGTGTTGCGCGCAGAAAGTATCCAGGCATTGCGCACCTGGGCTAAAGACCGGACGGTGCCAGCCTGAGCGAATTCGGCGTCCGCGCTAAATTCAGAATTGTTCCTATACTGATTGTCATAAGCAGGGATTTTCCGCTCGGCGAGCGACGCCCTGGGGATTCGCTGTGAATTAGATAATCAGGAGGCGCGTTTGGCTGGCTGGCGCCACAGACTCAAGTTGCCGGGGCTTTTCAGCTTCGCGAATGGACCGGACATGGCCCCCGCGGCACTCTATGTCTCGGGTTCAGCGCTGGCCCTTGCGCAGGCCCAACCGCCGCGTGGGCAAGCAAATGGTGAATATGGCGTTGCACGTTTACCTGTCTGCATGCGCGCAGATGCGCTGGCCAAACCCAGCGCACTTTCCTCTGTTTTGGCGGAGCAGATCAAATCGCTGCGCGCCGCCACCGATCTCAGCGCAGACTGCCATTTGATCCTGGCCCCGGAAATGTACAACTTGAGTCTGATTGAGCGACCGGAAGTGGATGACGATCAGGTGGTGGATGCCGTCCGCTGGACCATTCAGGATCAGGTGGACTATCCGGTAGATGATGCGCTGCTGGATGTCTTTGATCTGCCCAACAGTGCTTCAAGAGAGCGCCCCATGGTTTTTGTTGTCTCCGCACAACGAGAGCTGCTGCGCGGTCTTGTGCAGCGCGTTACCGATCAGGATTTGCGGGTGAATTGCATTGATGTCAGCGAGCTCGCGTTGCGTAACCTGGTGTGGCGTTGTTTCCCCGGTGCGGACCAAAGTGTGGCCCTGCTGCGCTTAACCGCCAACAGTGGTTTGATCAGTGTCTCCCGCGGTGAAGAGCTGTACTTGTCGCGACGTATCTCCGGTGTGCCAACGGACTTTGCGGAAGACAATTGGACGGAATTTCGCGAACGCATGCTGCTGCAGGTGCAACGCTCGATTGACTACTACGAAAGTGCCATGGGCCAACCTCACTGCAATGTGCTGATGGTGGCATGTACGCATGGCTGGTCCAATCGCGTGTGCGACTATCTGACCGAAATGCTGGCGATACCGGTGCGGCCCATCAGCCCCCTGTTGCAGGATGAAATTGATCTCAGCCTGTTCAATCCGCAAGCGGAGCAGATCGACTGGGCAAACTTGTCTGAAGAGCAGACCAATGCCGTTGCTGCTGGCTTGCCCGCGTTGGGCGGTCTGTTCAGGCCGGCGCTAGCTGCCGCGGCCAGCGAGGCTGCCTGATATGACCAGCCTGCAACAGATTAATCTGCTCAGCGATGACCTTTTACCGCGGGCGCAGCCATTACACGAAAAGCAACTGTTGGCGGGTTGCCTGATCTTTGCGGCATTGCTCATTGGTTGGTCGCTGCTGGATGCCTTTGCCCTGGGTGGCCTTTCTGATGACATTGACGAGGCCAACCGTGCCCTGGCGACTTTGAACAGCCAGATAGAAGAATTGCGCGAAGCACAGGCGGGTGGCGAGACGGCCTTACGTGCGGAACTGACACGGCTGCGTGCCAGACGGGCTGAACAGTCCATGCTGGCCCAGATCCTGAATCAGGAAGGCCGGGGTAGTGGTGGTGAGGCGGGCGCCGGCATTGCCTCCGCGATGGTGGTGCTGGCCGAAAACAGGCTTCCCGGGCTGTGGTTGTCAGAACTTACAATCTATCCGCGTCATATGCCTTTTCTCCAACTTAAGGGACATGCCCTCGACCCTGTGATGGTGCCCCGTTACCTGCAGAAACTTGCGGATGGCGGACGCTTCACGGGGCATCGGTTCGAGCGCGTTGAAGTGCGTCGAGCTGATGCCCAGGACAGAGTGGACTTTGAGTTGTATAGCCCCGATCTGGGTGACGGCGGATGAATATGAATCTACCGGCGCTACTGGCGCTTTATCAGGCGTGTAATCTGCGCGAACGACTGCTGATTGGCGTGACTCTGCTGGTGTTGGTCTGGGGGATCTGGATCGCCAGTTTTGGCGGCATGCTGGGGGATAAACGTCTCCAGCAGAATGCGGTTCTGACGTCTCTCCAACAGCAGATGCAGGCGCAGAACGACCAGTTAGCGTTGATGCAGAGCCATAGTCGTAACGGGGTTGTCGCCCGACTCAAGGGAGAACGGGATCAGCTGGATGCTGAACTGCAGTTGATGGAACAGGAAGTGGCGCTACTGCTCGGTAAGTTTGTCCCGGCGGATGAAATCCCGCTGCTGCTTGAAGATGTGCTGAGCAACTACGCGGGATTAAGCCTCACCGCCATTCGCAGCCGGCCGTCACAAAAGGTCACGTTGCAGATGCAGCAGGCAGATCAGACGGCCAGCGCTGCCCTGGAAATTTATCGCCACCCGATCCAGATTGAATTCAGCGGCCGCTATGCTGACGTAGCAGCTTACGTAAATGATCTGGAACAGGGTGACTGGCAATTTGCCTGGCGCAGCCTTGAGTACAGGGTTGAAGAGTACCCGATTGGTAAAGTACTGCTGGAAGTGGAAACACTTTCGCAGGAAAAGGAGTGGTTGGGTGTTTAGTCGGCTGGTGTTTGCTGTTGGATTGCTCTGGATGGCCCCTATCCAGGTGGTGGCCCAGGGGGTGGCCCACGGGGTGGCCGAGGCAATGGCCCAGGTGACCGAATCATTCTCTGCGGACGATTTCCGAAATTTGCCGGACCCGACGCGCCCGCCGGATTTCAACGCGCCTGTGCCAACTGCGCAGGATGGGCCGCTGCCGAATCTTTCGAGTGTACTTTACAGCGCAGAACGCCGCCGCGCGGTCATTGACGGACAAGTGGTCGGCGAGGGTGACCAGGTTGCTGGATTTGTCGTGCGGCGCATCGCGCCGGGTGAAGTGTTTCTGCAATTGGCCGATAACCAGATAGTCAGCCTGACGCTGGCCACACCTGCGCGCGTGACCAAGCGCAGGCTGGATTCCCAATGGGTGCAGAATTAGTGGGTGGTGATCAGCATGCCAAACGTGCGCAGAAAAGGATCAGTAGTGAAAAAATGGGCCCTGAATAACATCACCGGGTCGCCACTTAAGTGGCTGGTGCTGAGTGTGCTTGCTGCGGTCTTAAGCGCAGGGTGTGCGCAACTTGGACCACGCACCACCTTGCAGACGGACAGCGCAGACGAAGCCATCGAGGTGATGGCGGATGCAGTGCAAGCCGAGCAGAACCCGCAGGAGCTTGAACCGGCGCCGAACACGGCAGGGCAGGCGATTAACGACCCGCTGGCAGACAGTCTTGAGTCTCTGGGTCCCAGCTTTGATCTGAGTGTGGATGGTGCGGATGCTGCAGACTTTTTCCGTAGTCTCGTCAGCGATACGGAATTCAACATGGTGGTGCACCCGGATGTTGTTGGCCAGGTCAGCCTGCAGTTGAACAATGTCACGGTACCCGACGTGATGGAGATCATGCGGAATGTATACGGCTTTGACTATGTGCTCTACGGTAACGTGTTCCAGGTGTTCCCGGACGCCTTGCGCACGGAGATCTATCAGCTCAACTATCTGAATGTTTCGCGCTCGGGTAACTCCGAAATGCAGGTATCAGCGGGTAAGGTCAGCGATGAACGCAATGACAATCTGGTGTACGCCAGTGGTACGGAGCAACAGAATCAGGGAGAAGGTCAGGTAGTCGGCACCATTGTGACCACAGATGCGGAAGCCAACTTGTGGCAGGAGGTGGAATTGACGCTGCGTGCCATGGTTGACGAAGATGACGGTGGTCAAGTGGTGGTGACGCCTCAGGTGGGCCTGATTGTGGTCAAAGCGCTGCCCAAGACCCTGCACGCCGTGGCCAGCTATCTGCATCAGGTCGAAGCCTCCTTAACCCGACAGGTCATCCTCGAGGCCAAAGTCATTGAGGTGACCTTGAATGAAGGGTTCGAGGCCGGGATTGACTGGCACACCTTTGGTGATGCGTCAGGGGGCGATTTTGCCAACACCGAACACTCCGTTGGCGGTGAATTCATCTCGGGCACGTCTGAAGGTTTTAATCCGCTGGGTGCTGCTTTTACGTTAAATACGGCATTTGGCGACTTTGATTCAACCATCAGCCTGCTTGCGACTCAGGGTTCGGTGCAGGTTTTGTCCAGTCCGCGCATTGCCACGGTGAACAATCAGAAAGCGGTGATCAAGGTGGGCTCCGACGAGTTTTTTGTCACGGACATTGCGTTTAATACGGTGACGGCGGGTAACGCGATCAACATCAATGATTCTCCTGAGTTGACGCCGTTTTTTTCCGGTATTGCGTTGGATGTGACACCGCAGATCAGTCATCGGGATGAGGTCATCCTGCACGTCCATCCGACAGTGAGTGAAGTCAGTGAGCAGATCAAACAGATTGGCGGTGAACCCGTGCCGCTAGCGGCCAGCACAATTCGCGAATCAGACAGCATTGTTAAAGCGCGCAGCGGGCAGATTATTGTCATTGGCGGATTGATGCAGAACTCATCCACCGACAACAATGCCGGCGTGCCGTGGTTGCGCCAGATTCCCGGGGTCGGCAATCTGTTCAAGCAGAAAAGCCAGACCAGTATCAAGAGTGAACTGGTCATCCTGCTTAAACCCATGGTGATCGCCCAGGATCTGCTCGACGACAGCAGTCAGAGAGTGCGCAAAATTCGCGATCTCATGCGGCGTCGCGGGTAACCCCCGTGTCCAATGCATTAAAAAAAATCCGTATCGGTGATCTGCTGGTTGCCAGCGGTGATATCAGTGAAGCTCAGCTGAAACTGGCGCTGGCGGAGCAGAAGGAAAGCGGACTCAAATTAGGCCGCATACTCATCGACAATGGCTTTGTCGAAGAAGAGCGGCTGCTGAAATTTCTCTCCGAACAGCTCGGCTTGCCCTTTGTTGATCTGCAGGACTATCCCTACGACGAAGAGCTTGTGGCGCGTTTACCAGAGACTTACGCGCGTCGCTATCGAGCCATGCTGCTGGCAGATGACGAACAGGGTCTGCTGGTGGGTATGGCAGATCCCATAGACATTTTTGCCTTTGACGAGATATGCCGACAGCTGGGTCAACCGGTGCGGGTTGCAGTCGTGCGCGAATCTGAGCTGCTGGCAGTGTTGGATTCTGCGTACCGACGCACCAGCGATATTGTCAGTTTTGCCAGCGAGTTGGACGGTGAGCTCAGTATCGATGAGTTCAGCCTGAACACCTTTACCACTGCGGAAGAGGACAACACCCCGGTTGCGCGGCTGCTACAGTCGATTTTCGAAGATGCCGTGCAGATTCGCGCTTCGGATGTTCACATTGAACCCGACGAGGGCATCTTGCGCCTGCGCCAGCGCGTTGACGGGGTATTGCAGGAACAGATTCTGAACGAAAAAAGGATCGGTGCTGCGCTGGTGTCACGCCTGAAACTGATGGCTGGCCTGGACATCTCCGAAAAGCGTCTGCCCCAGGATGGCCGCTTTGATATCCAGGTGTAGAGCCAGAATATTGATGTGCGTTTGTCCACCATGCCGACCGCGCATGGTGAATCGGTGGTGATGCGCTTGGCGGACCATAGCGGCGAGCGCACCCAGCTTGAAGCGGTGGGCATGCCGCCGGATATGCTGCAACAGTTCAGGCAGCTGATTAAGCGTCCAAACGGCCTGGTGCTAGTCACTGGTCCTACCGGCAGCGGTAAAACCACCACGTTGTATGGAGCCTTGAACTATCTCAACGCCGCTGAAAAGAAAATTATTACCGTTGAAGACCCGGTGGAGTACCAGCTGGAACGGGTGAACCAGGTTCAGGTCATGCCGAAAATCGGGCTGGATTTTGCTCGGGTACTGCGCGCTACCCTGCGCCAGGATCCAGACATTTTGCTGGTGGGTGAGATTCGTGACGCTGAAACGGCAGAAATCGCCATGCGCGCGGCGATGACAGGGCATCTCGTGTTGTCAACGCTGCACACGAATGACGCGGTATCTTCTGCCGTGCGGTTGCTGGATATCGGGGTTGAAGGTTATATGGTCGCAACGGCCGTGCGCGGCATTGTTGCACAGCGCCTGATCCGCCAGGTGTGCGAACGCTGTGTGCAGCTGGTGACACCAGACGCCCAACAGCAGGCGTGGTTGCAGATCACCCTGGGTGAACAATACGAGTCGAGCAGGAAATACAGCGTGGGCAAAGGCTGTAATCATTGCAATCGGACGGGTTATCACGGCCGGGTCGGTGTCTTTGAGTTGCTGCAGATTAATGGTGAGCTTGCAGATGCCATGCGCCGTAATGATGCTGCGCAGTTCGCTTCGCGCGCACGCGCCCAGGCTGACTATCAGCCTCTGGTTTTTGCGGCGTTGCAATACGCTGAGCAGGGCCGCACCAGTCTGGATGAGGTGATGGCGTTGTCTAATCAGGAAGAAGATCCGCTGTTGGCGTTGCAGCAACAATCCACCACCCCCGCACAATCCCTCGAGCTGGAACTGGAGCAGAACCTGCTCGCCGCGCAGACCGAACACAATCGCTCTCGACCACCTGACGCAGCGCACTGATCATGCCTCGCTACTCCTTCAGTGCGCGAGACGCCGTCGGTGAATCTGTCACCGGTGTCCGCCAGAGTGCAAGTGCCGGCCAGGTGGCTCAGGAACTGGCGGCGCTTGGCATGGTGCCTCTGAAGATTAAGGAATACGAAACGCCGCGCAGCGTCAGCGGCGCTAGGCTGCGATGGTTCAAACCGCGGGTAAAAACCTCGGAGCTCATCGTGTTCAGTCATCAGATGACCAGTCTGGTGCGCGCGGGCATCTCGGCGGTGCGGGCTGTAAGAACGCTGGGAGAATCGAGCAAAAATGTTTATTTTGCGGGAGTACTGGCCGACGTGGCGGCTAACCTTGAGGCAGGTGCCGACATTGCTTCCAGCTTGAAGCGTCACACCGATGTCTTCGGTGAGCTATTTATCAGCCTGATTCACGTGGGTGAAAATACCGGACGGTTGGAGGAAGCGTTTAAACAGATCTCCGCGTATCTGACGATGGAAGACGAAACCCGCAAACGCATTAAGTCAGCCACCCGTTATCCGTTGTTTGTGCTGGGCGCCATGGTTGTGGCGGTTGTTGTGCTGAATCTTTTTGTCATACCGGCGTTTGCCGGGGTGTTTGCCAAGTATGGGGCGGACCTGCCGTGGCAGACTCAGGCCATTCTGCTGGTCTCCAATCTGTTTGTGACTTATTGGCCGCTTGGGCTGCTGCTTTTTGTCGCGGCGGGTTACTTTGTGCGCCGCAGTTTGCGCACGGAGCGCGGACGGGTCAGCTGGCATCGCCGCAAACTGAAAGTGCCCATTGTTGGCTCGCTGTTTGAAAGGATCTACCTGGCCCGGTTCTGCCATACGTTTGCCATGGTCAGCCGCTCCGGCGTTGCGCTCAATCAGGGTCTGCGCATTGTCGCCAGTGCGATTGGAAACGACTATATGGCCGGCAAAATTCTGCTCATGCGTGACCGCATTGAACGCGGTGAAAATATCACGATGACCGCACAGTCCGTGCAAATGTTCTCACCGGTGGTGCTGCAGATGATGGCGGTGGGTGAAGAAACCGGCAACATGGATGAACTGCTGGAACAGGCGGCTGCTTTCTATGAGGAAGAAGTCGATTATGAATTGAAGAACCTGACCGACGCATTGGAGCCTTTGCTGATCAGTGCTATCGCAGGTTTGGTCCTGATCATGGCCCTGGGGGTCTTTTTGCCTTTGTGGGACTTAAGTAGTGTGGCGCGGTAATTCGCCTGCAAACTTCCGAATAACGTCTAACCTTAAGCTAGAAGCGTCGTTCAAGCCTTCGCAGAACTGACACCTTCGTAGAAATAGGAGCAGACATGCAAACAAAACAGATGTTCAAAGCTGCAGGTTTTACCATTGTGGAACTGGTGGTAGTCATCATCCTGCTGGGTATTCTTGCCGCGACCGCCTTACCTCGATTTATCGACCTGGATGATGAAGCCAATGCCGCAGCGTTTTCGGGTGTTCTCGGTGGTTTTCAAACCGGTGTCGCGTTGTATCACGCACAATATATGGCGAACGGTGAACCGCCAGCCGGTACGCAGATACCAGAGTTTTCTGATCTGCGGACCAATGCTCAGGGTTATCCCTATAGCACCACGTCAACCACAGGTAACGTCATTGCGACCAATGCAGATTGCAGCACCGTTTTTCAAGGTTTGCTGCAGGCGGGCCCAACCGTCAGCGTTGCCCCGGTGACCACTGCCACTAACACCGACTACGCGGCAGCACGTGAGAGCGATACCAGCTGCGCGTTCTACTACACCGGTCAGAACAACAACACAGGGGAAACGATTCCCATGTTGCGCTATAACGCGTTTAACGGTGTGGTCAGTCGGGATACCTATACCATTCCGTAACACGTGGTAGCCAAGGCGGGCATCGCAAAGTACACCAGCTCTGCTTTCACCATAGTGGAGCTAGTGGTTGTGGTCGTCTTACTGGCCATACTCAGCGTGGTGGCTTTACCACGGATGGTCCAACCCGGCACCTTTACACCGGCCACACTGACCCAGGCCATTGTCAGTCAAGGTCGTGCGGGCGCGCAGGCAGCGCTGGCTCAGCCTCAGGCGCTGGTGCGTTTGCAGGTGCAGCGTCTCAGTGGGCAATGGCGGATTCAATTGTTGCGGGACGGCAATGTCCAGCAGCAAGCCTTGATTGCCGAAGCTGACGTCGCCGTTCATGTGAATAATGCAGGCAGCAGCTACACGCTACAGGCCGGAGACACCCTGGACGTGCGTTTTGCGCCGCCGGGGCAAATTATCACGGCTATGTTAAACGGTAGCGGCGTACCTGCGTTGGTGTCGTCCCAGGGTGTTGGCCTGTTGGTTCAGGGCGACTCCAGCCGTCATTTGTGTATCTATCCTAATGGTTATGTCAGTGCCCGCGCCTGTGCCTGAGGTATCCCCCCGGTGCCTTGTATCCCGTCGCGCCGACCGGGTTGTGCTCCGTTCACGGCGGCCAGATGGTTTCACTTTTGTTGAGCTGATTGTGACCATGCTGGTGATCACTGTGGCCGCCCTGGCGGTGGCTCAGGGATTGGCCATGGGTACGCGTCATTCCGCTGACAGTCTGTTGCATGAAAAGTCGATTATTCTGGCTCAGGCATACCTCGACGAGATTCGCGCTGCACGGTATGCCGAGAACACGCCTGCTGGAGGTGTGCCGCCCTGTTCCGCCTGCGGGGCGATTGGCGCTGAAGGCGAGAGCCGTGCTGAATTTGATGATGTTGATGATTACGATGGTCTCGCCGAATCACCCCCGCTGAACCGTCAGGGTGTGGCTATAGTGGGGTATGAGCGATACACGGTTGCCGTGGACGTGGATTACGCAGCACCTGCTCAGGTTACTGCCTGGGGCTTAAACAGCCAACAGGATGCCAAAGTGGTGCAAGTCACAGTGACTACGCCCGGTGGCAGCAGCTATCTTTTTCCAACCGTTGTGGCTAATTTCTGATGCGCCGGCCAGTTGTTCCAGGTGTCTCTCCTGCCAATGTCTCATTTGCGGGCTTTACCCTTGTGGAACTTGTGGTGGTTATGGTGGTGTTGGCGATATTGTCAGTAGGCACCGTGCGCTTTATCGGCGACAGCAGCGCAGGTTTTGCGGATACGGTAACCCGCGACCGGCTTGCTTCAACAGCCCGTTTTGCGCTTGCCGAACTCCATGCCTCTGTTAAAGATGCCCTGCCGGGTAGTCCGCGTACGAACGGTCAGTGCCTGGAAGTGATTCCCGTCGTATCGGCCACCCAGTACTTTCATATACCCACGGGCAGTCCCGCAGCCTCATTTCCGGCGCTATCTCCGCCTGTGCTCCCTGGAGCGGGCGCGCGTGCGGCGGTGGCACCGGTGGCTGACGTTTATGCGCTGAATGCTGTGGGAGTGATCAGTCCGCAGATTGCAGTGAGCGCACCGGATGGCAACAACGCCGTTACCGT
>JBCCUW010000033.1:0-16120 GCA_039196385.1 Pseudomonadota bacterium | reverse complement strand
GCGGCCATGGTGTAGTCGACCAGCTGGCCCCAATCTTCACCATTGTAGTAAGCGGACCCTATGGATATGGATATTTGCACAACGCCTCCCTTGGTTTCTCTCGGCTGTCAGTTTGCGCATACCATACTTGAGTTTGCGTATGCGGGAAACTTGAGCCCCGCAAAAATTGGCCTGATTGTGCGAAAAAAACGTTGTCAATCAGCGGACTTTTTGAGGCTTAAGTCTTTGTCAAGCGCCATTGCAATCCTTACACTACGAATGGGAAAAGGGGGGCTATCGCTCGCGCCAATGCGCGGGCTGTCCAGCAATATGGGTCCCCGCTATACCCAGCAATTTAGTGAAGGGAGAGTTCAAGTTGGCAGAGTTAAAAACCGGCGCGCGCCTGAAAAGCACCGTATGTGATGGTGAGATTATGGTCGTCAAAAGTCCTGGTGGGGATATTGATCTGACCTGTGGTGGGGCACCCATGACAGGTGATCCTGGTGCAGAAGCCGCTGCAGGGGAGCTGAATCCGGACCACGCCGTAGGCATCGTGATTGGTAAGCGTTACATCAACGAAGACGAAAGTCTTGAAGTACTGTGTGTGAAAGCGGGAGAGGGTAGTCTGGCCATCAGCGGTAATCTACTGTTGCAGAAGGATACCAAAGCCCTGCCCAAAACTGACTAGTCAGCAACTTAGCAGATAGAACTCTACAGACATGAACATAATGATGTTGTTGGAAATGGCCAGTGGCGCGTTTCCGGACCGTGTGGCGTTTACGGACGGCAGCACCGGTCAGTCGTTGACTTACTCTCAGCTGTTCGATGCCGCACGGCACCGCGCAGGTTCGGTTCAGCGGACGGACGCGACGCGGCTGGCCAAACTGGATGTGTCCAACCTGGGCACACCCTTGTCGCTGTTTGCCAGTGCCTGGGCCGGTGTGCCTTACGTGCCACTCAACTATCGTCTGACGGACGAAGAAATCCAGGCACTGTTGCAGCGTGTTACGCCGGCTTATCTGGTGACTCAACCTGAACGAGTGACGACGCTGGGTGCGCTGGATGAAGTCAACGCGGTCAGTACGGCGTCGTTCGTGGATGCAGATGCGCATACTCAACCGGTGCAGGACGAATGGTCGATGGACCCTGAAGAGATTGCGGTCTTGTTATTCACCAGCGGCACAACAGGCGTACCCAAAGCCGCTGTGTTGCGTCACAAACATCTGGTTTCTTACATTCTCACCTCGGTCGAGTTTGCCAGCGCGGCGGATGAAGATGCGGCGCTGGTGTGTGTGCCGCCATATCATATTGCCGGTATTGCGGCGATTCTCAGCTCGGTTTATTCCGGTCGACATGTAGTGCAGCTACCCAATTTCAGTGCAGAAAAGTGGCTGGAGCTGGCGCGGGAACACAAAATTACCACCGCCTTTGTTGTGCCGACCATGTTAGCCCGTATTGTTGAGGTGTTGCAGGACGCAGGGTCGGCGGATCTGCCGCACCTGGAGAGCCTGTCTTACGGCGGTGGCAAGATGCCGTTGAAAGTCATCGAAAAGGCCATGCAGCTGTTTCCACACACCAGTTTTTCGAATGCCTATGGTCTGACAGAAACCAGCTCAACCATTGCGGTGCTCGGTCCTGAAGACCATCGTGTTGCTGCGGCCAGTGACGATGAAGCGATCCGACGGCGTCTGGTTTCGGTGGGTCAGGCATTACCGGGTGTGGAGATTGAAATTCGCGACGACGAAGGCCGGCCAGTGGCGGCGGGCGAGCGTGGCGAGATTTACGTGCGTGGTGAGCAGGTATCCGGGGAATACGAAGACCGGGGTTCTGTCACTGATGCCGATGGTTGGTTCCCGACCCGTGACGCCGGCAGTCTGGACAGCGAAGGGTATCTGTTTCTCGAAGGGCGCGCGGATGACGTGATTGTGCGTGGTGGTGAGAATTTGTCACCGGGTGAAATAGAAGACTGTCTGCTGCTGCATCCATCGGTGGCGGATGCTGCTGTGGTGGGTGTCCCCGATGAACAATGGGGTGAAGGGGTGGCAGCTGCCGTGGTTGCTGCGGCAGGTCAGACGCTGGATATCGACGCCCTGAAAGCGCATGTCAACGAACATATGCGCAGCTCCCGGGTACCGCAATTGATTGCTGTGTGGCCGGAGTTACCCTACAACGAAACCGGCAAACTCCTGCGCCGGGTGGTCAAAGCGGAACTGTTAGAGACTGCTGATTAGGTTTTCATGATTCCGGCCAGCCGCATTGGCGGTTGGCGTTCTCTTTGGCCAGGTATGCGGCCAGTGGCGCAAAATATTCTCTGACTGCACTGCCGTCGATCTGTCGGCTACCGGTGAAGGCCTCCAGCGTCTCCGGCCAGGGCCTGGCGCGCCCGGCGCCCAGCATGGCGCCAAACGCCTCGCCAGCCTCAGCGGAACCGTAGATCGAACAACGGTGTAAGGGCTGTTGCGCGGGCCACCCAGCGCGACGGCAAGCTGCGGCGTGGAACTGAAACTGCAGCACATGGGCCAGAAAATACCGTGTGTATGACACGTGATTGGCAATATGATACTTGCTGCCCGGATCAAAGTGTGCCGGTGTGCGCGGGGTGGGCGGACGTACCCCCTGATATTGCTGGCGTAACTGCCACCACAGCGCGTTGTAGTCCTCTGCCTCCACCTCTCCAGCGAACACTTGCCAGCGCCACTGATCCAGCAGCAGGCCAAATGGCATAAAGGCAATCTTGTCCAGCGCCTGGCGCATTAAAAGACTGATGTCTGCATCCGGGTCA
This sequence comes from Pseudomonadota bacterium, assembly GCA_039196385.1. GTDB lineage: Bacteria > Pseudomonadota > Gammaproteobacteria > Pseudomonadales > Azotimanducaceae > UBA4421. The sequence continues at coordinate 13,359 of JBCCUW010000033.1, read as the reverse complement.
GGGACGCTGTCCAGCAACCCTACCTGGCGCAAGTAGTCTGGCGTGATCGATAACGCAATCATATCGCCAATGGCCTCGTGAAAACCGCTGTTGGCGCCGGTACGAAACAGCGGTGATTGGTGCTTGTAGGCGCGCTGATAGTAGTTGTGGCCCAGCTCGTGATAGACCGTATAAAAATCGTCAGCATTTACCTTCGTGCACATTTTGATGCGCAGATCGTCGGCGCCATCCAGATTCCATGCGGAAGCGTGGCAGACCACCTGGCGTCCCGCCGGTTGCTCCAGCATCGAACGTTGCCAGAAAGACTCCGGCAGGGGCGCAAAACCCAGGGACGAAAAGAATCCTTCCCCCAGGCGCACCATCGCTTCCGGCGTGTAGTTCTGTGCTTTCAGCGTAGCGCTCAGATTAATGCCGGTGGTGTCAGCCGGTGGTGCAACCAGGTCGTAAATATTGGTCCACTGCTGGGCCCACATATTGCCCAACAGATCAGCCCGCAGCGGTTGGTCTAAAGGCACCACCTCGTCACCGTAGTGTTCGTTCAGGCGTGCGCGGACATGGCAGTGCAGCGCGCTGTACAGTGGTTTGATCTGTAGCCACAGCCGCTCCAGTTCTTCGCGAAAGGCGTCAGCCGGCATTTCGTAGCGCAAGCGCCACATGCTGCCGGTGTCCGGATAACCCAGTTCGCGGGCCCCTGCGTTGCTGATGTCCACGATAGCCGCGTAGTCGCCAGCCATGGGTTTGGCCACCTCACGCCACTGATGCCAGATGTACGCCAGTTTGGCGGGATCGCGTATTTCTCCCATCAAACTTTCCAGGTCGTTGCGTCGCACCGACTGTCCGTCCAGTTGGATCCGGCCGGTGGAGTAGCGTGTCGCCATGCGCGTGTTCAACGCGGCCAGCCTGGCGGCAGCGCCGGGTTGCTGGGGTACAGCCAAGTTGGGGGCCAGCTTGATCAGTTCCAGCTTGCGGCGCAGTTCCGCCGTCAGCTTCAGGTCGTTAAATTGTGCAGCTTCGGCAGCAAACGCAACCCGCGAGCGGGTGTCTTCCGCGTTCACCTGTTCGAGTAACCAGTTCGAATCGTAATTAATATTGGTGGCGCGGAGCCAGGCGACCCGGGCGCGGTATTCACCAAACTCAACGTAGTGTTGCTCAACGCGTTCAACGAAGGCGGCCGCTGCGCGCTGAGTATCCGCCAGCGTGTACGGGACACAGAACAGGCAGCTCAGCCACACACCGCAGCCCGTCAAGAAATGGAGTTTGCGGTTAATCCGTGGTTGGCAACGTTGAATAAGCAGCATCGGGTTCCTGGAATCAGCTGAGGTTAGGGTTCTGTCAGGCTGTCAATCAAGCCCCAGCCCAGGGCGGTTGGCGCATCAATGGGGGCATTGCTCAGCGCCATATACGCAGTGCGCTGGCGACCGATACGGCGCAGAATGCTGACGGTACCCCCAGCGCCGGGCACCAGCCCCATGGCCACTTCGGGCAAGCGGAAAGTGGTTTCCGGGTGTGCGGTCACGTGTTTGGCGAACGCCGGTACTTCGATACCGGCGCCGATGCACGCCCCATGCAGTATGGCGCTGGTGTGGCAGGCCAGCCCCGCCAGCAGTGCACCCGCGTGGCGGGTGGTGCGACTGGTGTGTGCCACGCCAGCGTCTGTGGCCAGGCCAAATTCGCTCAGATCACCACCGGCACAGAAGCTGGCGCCACGGCCCTGTAGCTGCACTGTGTGAATTGATGGGTCGCATGCGGCCAGCTGTAGTAATTCGCACAAGGCGGCTTTCATGGCCTCATTAAAGGCGTTGTGTACCTCAGGTCGATTTAAGGTAATCATCAGCTGGTCCGATTGCCGCTCGGCCAGCACCACCTTAGTGTTGGCCGTGTTTATCGTCTTGGCCGGCTTTCTCGTTTTGGCCGGCTTTCTCGTTTTGGCCGGCTTGGCCGGCTTGGCGGAGGGTTGTTGGGCCAGCCAGTTCTGGAAACCGTGACTGTGCTGTAGACTGGAATAAGCCAGAGATTCTGCCAGCAATCCGGCGCTGCGGGCGCTGGCCGGAGTTAGACGGTCGAGTACGGTGGTGTTATGCCGGAGTACCTGGATCAGGGTTGTGCTGGCCACAGGCTGGGCGGTGATCTGGCTGATCACGGTGGCGAGAATCTGTGGGTCGTCAAGGACCAGATCGAACACGCGGCTGGATTCTGCACCGCCTGCTGCGGCCCAGCCAATTACCGGACACTGGGGCAGCTGGTCCACCTGCAGCACATCGAGGCGTGGGTCAGTCTGGACAACCAGATACGCACACCCGCTCGCGCTGCTGTAGGCTTCCGCTGCAGCGGGGGAGTGACAAATATCAATCAGCTCTTGGGCTGTAAGCGGTGCATCCATAGACGACAAGTATGCTAATCAAAGACGCTGAAATAAACGCTCAAAGGCTGGATATACGCTGCCAGGAGCAAAAAATTGTGGCGCTGGGGCCGCAGCTGACGCCGTTACCGGGTGAAACGGTGATCGCGGCGGGGGGTGGTCTGCTGTTGCCTGGCCTGCACGACCATCATTTGCATTTCCATGCGTGGTTGGCAGCCCGACAGTCATTGGACTGCAGCCCGGACAAAGTGCGCAGTGCTGAAGCGTTGGCTGAGCTGTTGGCGTCTGCGCCGTCGACGGGATGGCTGCGCGGCGTCGGGTATCGTGAAGATGTGGTGGGTGATTTACGCCACGCGGATCTGGAGCGCCTCTGCCCGGGTCGTCCTGTCCGGTTGCAGCACAGCAGTGGCAAAATGTGGCTGCTGAACTCTACCGCCTGTGACATGCTGGCGCTTGAGCAGCATCACCTGGATGGCATTGAGCGGGACACACGGGGTCAGGTCACAGGACGACTGTTCCGCCTCGATCACTGGCTGGGTGAGCAATTGCGCCAGGCCAGCGAACCACAGACCGGCACACAGACCGGCAGAATCGCCAAAGACGGCACAGTGCCGTCCGACTGGCAGGCTGCGCAGCAGCAGCTGCTGGCGTTTGGGCTGACCGGCTTCACGGATGCGTCTTATACCAACACCGCTGCGTCTACGGCGTTGTTTGCGGACCTGCTGCCACACTGCTGGTTAATGGGAGATGAAACCCTGGCAACCGGACCCCTGAAGATTATGTTGGATGAAGATCGTCTGCCGTCTCTGGACAGTCTGGTGGAGCGGATTCGAGCAGCCCACGCACGTCACCGCTGTGTTGCCTTTCATTGTGTCACCCGGGTTGAGTTGGTTTTTTTATTGGCGGCTCTGCAACAGGCCGGGGTGGCTGACGGTGACAGAATAGAACATGGCGCGGTAATTCCGCCGGAGTGTATTCCGCAGATCCGTGACGCTGGATTGTGTGTCGTGACCCAGCCCGGCTTTATCGCTGCCCGGGGGGAACGGTTTCGGCGTGACGTGGCAGAGGCGGAACACGCGGACTTATACCGGTTTGCCAGTTTGCTGGCAGCGGGCATTACGGTTGTGGCCAGTTCGGACGCGCCCTACGGACCGCTGAACCCCTGGTCGATTATGCATAGTGCCGTGACCCGGCAAACAGAAGCCGGGGTGGCTTTGGGGCTGGCAGAGGCGGTCAGCCCGAAGCAGGCGCTCGCCGGTTACCTCACTGCACCGGATCATCCTGGCGGTCCGCCGCGCCAGTTGGCGGTAGGACAGAGCGCCGACCTGTGTCTGCTGCGGCAGAACTGGATGGAATTGTCTGCAGCTGGCCTGGATACCGCGGTGGTTGAATACACCGTGGTTGATGGGGAAGTGGCTTACGCCAACGATGCCAATACAGCGTCGGTGTGTTCACCCAGTTGAGGCGCGCGCCGGCTGATCTGCCAGGGACTGGCCGGCATGCGGTAGGGTGCGCCGGGGTAGCGGAAGGTGCGCTGCAGATCTTCGTGTTCTACCTCAACCTGAAAACCACGCGCCTTAAAGTGTTTGTCTTCGAACGCTTCTTCGGGGCTGTTGATGATCCCCACGGCCAGGCCGGCGTCCTGGCAGCCGATAAAAAATTCATACGCCGTGACGCTGCGGGCGATCAGTTTCAGGCCTTCACGGCCCGCGCCGAAGATGGCGGTGATGGTGTCGTCTTTGCCGATCTGGGAGAGGTCGAACGGACCTTCCCACGCGGCCCCCATTTCCAGGAATACCGCCTCGGGAAACTGGTCAGCCAGGTCCAGTTTCTGCAACCATTGCAGCAGGCGCCCGAATTCCTCGGGGAAACGTGGCGGCACACCGGTATTGACGTAGCGACCGTCAGCGCATTGCATCTGGGTTTCGCCGCTCGGCTCAACCGCGGCGTGGCGGCCTGTCTGGCGTTGTACGGTGGCTTGTTTGACCAGCCAGCTGTAGCTGGCCGCTTCGGTGGTGACGTTGAGGGACGCGGTAATGGACACGTCGATAAACTGCCCGCGGTGATGGGTGTTGCGGTACAGCAATGCCGTGAGGGCTGACAGATAGGCAAAGTGGCTACCGGTGTGATAAGCCTGATTGCCCAGTCCCCGGACCGGCGGCAGGCTGTGATCATCATAGCCGCAGCTCCAGGGTGGCCCGCCGGCTGCCATCAGGGTCAGGTCAGTCGTCGGTAGATCGCTGAGCGGTGACTGTCTGCCGTAAGGGGTCACGGCAATATGGATCAAGCCTGGATTGTCGGGTTGCAGATCAGCATAGTCGAGTCCCCAGGTGGCCAGCTGTTGGGTGGGTTGGGATTCCAGAAGAATGTCAGCTTGCTGCAGGAGTTGTTTAAGCTGAGCACGCGCCGAGGGCGATTGCAGGTCCAGCACCACACTGCGTTTACCAGTATTGTAGTGCCAGAAGTACAGACTCTGGTTAACGTCTGCCTCCCCATCCAGGTAAGGCGGATAGGTGCGGCTGATATCGCCACCCGGTGGTTCGATAAGGACCACGTCAGCACCCATGTCAGCCAGCAGTTTGCCGGCAAACGAAATACGTTCGTTGGCCAGTTCGATCACCGTGATGTCGCTGAGTGCGGTCACAGCACGCCCTCGTCCGCCAACTGGTTAATTTCCTGTTCGCTCAGTCCGAGTAAGCGATTTAATACGTCGTGATTATGTTCACCCAGGCAGGGGGCGCCGCGCGCCATGTGCCAGTCGGTGGCGGACATGTGTACCGGCATACCGTCGACACGGACTTCTCCCATGGCGCTGTGCTGCACTGTTGGCCAGAGGCCAAAATCGCCGGTGGTCGGATCTTCGTCAATGCGTTCGGCGGGTTTGTTCACTGCGGCTACCGGAATGGGGAGTGCCTGAAGCCGCGTCTGCAGGGCTAATTTTTCGTGCTGGCCTGTCCAGGCTGCCATCGCCGCGTCCAGACTGTCCTGGTGGGCAAGCCGGTAAGTTTCATCGTCAAACTCAGCGGTCCAATCGACATCGCTGTCCGACTGCAGCAGCGGTCGCAACAGCGCCCAGTCCTGCTGGTGTCGGCAGCTGATGGCAATCCACTCATCATCACCGGCGCATGGATAAATACCGTGGGGCGCCATGGGGGCAAACTGACTGCGGTTCGAGCTGGGTTGCACGGCCTGGCGGGTGGGAACCTGGTTGACGGTCCAATCCAGCAACGCCGGTCCGTTAAGGGTCACGGCGGCTTCGGTGCAGGCCAGGTCTACCCATTGCCCTTCACCCGTACGTTGCTTATGCAGCAGCGCCAGCATTATGGCCATGGCCATATAGTAACCACCGGTATGATCCATGTACGAATATCCCCAACCGGCCGGGGGTTCACCCGGTAAGGCTGAGGTAAAGGTAAGCCCCGATACCGCCTGGACGATGGGCCCCCAGGTTTTGTATTGATGGTAAGGTCCTTCGTGGCCAAAACCGCAGTTGGAGACATACACAATGTCCGGTTTGATGGCCTGTAGCTGCGGATACCCGAACCCCCACCGCTCCAGCACGCCGGCGGCGAAGTTTTCAGTGACTGCATCGCTGATTTTGATCAGGTCAGTCAGAATCTGTTTGCCTTTTGCGGTGCGTAGATTCAGCGTAATACCGAGTTTGTCGGTGTTGTGGTTGTTGAAACCGCCACCGTATTCCAGGCCACTCTGGCCCGGTTTAAACGGCTCCATGCCGCGCAGAATGTCCCAGCGACCCTGGCGCGCGGGATCTTCAATGCGGATGACTTCCGCGCCGAATGCGGAAAGCCATTTGGTGGCTCCGGCACCGGCCAGCTGGCCGGTGAAATCACAAATTCGAAAGTTGGCGAGGGCTTTATCCACCGGTTTGTTGATTCAACTCTGCGACACGGGGATCGTTAGGATACATCCATTCGTCACCCAATACCTGGGCAACACGCAGTTCAGGTGGAATGTTGTCGATGCCGATGATTTTGTCGGCAAACTGATTCCAGTGGTAAATGCGGGCTTCCTGGTAACTTAACGGCACACCTTTGAAGCCGTAAGACTCCACGGACTTCTGAATCCACTCGCCAAATTCAGTATCTTCCAGCAGCACCTGGGACAATTGTTCACCGTCATTCTGGGTCCACATATCCGGCTTCGGATGTTCGCCCCAGGCCGGGGCGAGCGTCCATGTTTCCAGGCGGCAGCGATTGATGCCGTTGGGCCAGAACAACAGGGGTGGGATGGCCCGTTCGCTGAGTGGCGATACCCAGTTCGGAAACACACCATAAGACTGGGTGCAGGTTCGCGAGATTTCTCCCGCCGTATCAATTTCCGCCCAGTCACCCCGCTCGACAGGCAGATTCAGACTGCCGTCAGCGCGCTGGGGGCGGGGTGCGATCATCCGCCCGTGGCCCTGGGGATAAAACGTATTCACGTTGCGCCGGTCATCCAGCATAGGCGAGACAGTTTTCGGATGAATGCTGCGCACGTGATACACCTCCGTGTTAGCCTCCATCGCTATTTTCCAGTTGCAGTTCAAATCCCAGATATGCCGCGCCGCCAGGCGACACTGATCAAACTGAAACTCCTGCCATTCGTCAGCCACCGGTCCCAACCATTCCAGTAAGCTGACCGCTTCGGGGTCAAAGTTTACAAAAATGAGATTGCCGAAGCGTTCACAGCGTACGCTCTGCAGGCCCCGGCAACTGAAATCCAGGTCGCGAAAGTCTTCCGGATCACGTACGGCGAGCAAATCCCCGTCATGGCTGTAGGTCCAACCGTGATATTTGCACACCAGGCGCGGACGCTGACCGGCAGGTTCAGTCACAATGGGCGCGCCGCGATGGCTGCAGGTGTTGTAAAAAGCGTTCACCTGGCCGTTTTCCGCATGCACGATGATCACCGGCTGGCCGGCGTTTTCCCACAAGCGGAAACAGCCGGGTTCGGGGATCTCGTCAATGTGCGCGGCGAACAACCATGATTTGCGCCAGATGTGTTCTTTCTCCAACGCAAAAAAACGCTCGTCTGTATAACGCCCGCCGGGGATATCCGGCAGGTTGGGGAATTCTGCCGGTGGGGCGGAGCGCGCCGCCTCATATTCCATCAGCTGCCGAATGGTATTAATTTCCTGCTGGTTCATGCGTGCCCCCGCTGAGCAACATTGGATCGTGTTTCAATATTAATATGAACGCGCCGGCGAATGCCAGCGGCCGCTGTAGCGCATCATCAACATCTGTTGTTGGCGGTGGCCATTGCGCCGGCAGGAAGGGCTCCGCACAATATAGTGCGTTGCGCAACCGGTGATACCGGCGCACGAGTGACTGAGAAAAAGACGGCCAGCTGAAATGACCGATAGCTAAAACGACCGACAGCTTAAGGAGTTAGAGGGAACCCCATGACAACAAGCACCACTGAGCAGACTTACGAAACCATCACCGTAGAGCATGATAACGGGGTGGACTGGCTGACGCTGAATCGCCCGGAAGCGCTGAATTCAATTAATACCCAGATGGTGACGGATCTGCGCCACTATTTTGCCAGTCGCATGGAGAACCTCGATACCCGGGTGATTGTCATGCGCGGCGAGGGCCGGGCGTTCTGTGCCGGGCTGGATATCAAGCAGGCGGGTCTGGGTGCCCAGGTAGACAGTGCCGGACATAAACCAGTGGGTCAGGGGTGGGGATTTCAGGGCTATCTGGCGGAGGTGTATATCCTCATGCGGCGCTGTCCACAGCCGATTATCAGCCTGGTGCAGGGGCCAGCCTGCGGTGGCGGCTTTGCCTTTGTACTGGCGTCTGATATTCGCATTGCGGCGAGCAATGTGCGGATGAATGCGGCCTTTATCCGGATTGGCCTGTCTGCTTGTGATATGGGCACCTCTTACCTGCTGCCGCGTCTGGTGGGGACGTCGCTGGCGTCCGAATTGATGCTGACTGGTCGCTTTATCCATGCAGATCGCGCGCTTGCCACGGGACTGGTGTCAGAAGTGGTGGAGGCAGACCAGTTGCGCGAAGCGGCCCGGCCTTATCTGGAAGAGATGTTGACCACCTCACCGATGGGTCTGCGTCTGACCAAGGAGGGGCTCAATATGGCGATTGATGCAGGCAGCCTGGAAGCGGCCATGGCCATCGAAAACCGCAATCAGATTCTCTGTTCCCAGACCGAAGATGCTAAAGAGGGGATGCGCGCTTTTGTCGAAAAACGCGCACCTAATTACACCGGCAGGTAGGCGCGGCAGATAAGCGCCTAAGCGCCTAAGCGCCGCGGGCCGTGCTCAGTCGGGCAAACCGAGCACGCGTTTGGCGATGATATTCATCTGGACTTCGTTGGTGCCGCCGTAAATGGTGACTGCACGATCGCGTAACCAGCTGCGGGTTGACTCCAGCTCGTCTTCGGAAAAACCGCCGCCTTCCCAGACCAGGCCTGCTGTACCGCGCAGGGTAGACTTCAGCTGCGAGCCTTCTTTGGCCAGAGTTGAACCCACCAGTTTGAAAATTGAGGTGGCTGCACCCGGTGCGCCATTAGATTTGCTTTCGTCAAGCACGCGCCGGGTGGTGAGCGCCATGGCCTGTTCCTGCATGATCTGCTGTAACACGTCAGTGCGGACAGCCGGGTCGGCAATTTTACCTTCTGACGTTTCACCGCTGTATTGTTTGGCCAGTGCTGCGTAAGGATTCAGAGCTGCTTTTTTCTTCTTGGGCGCGCGGCGGCTGGTGCCGTTGCGCTCGTACTGCAGCAGGCGTTTGCCGACCGTCCAGCCTTTGTTCAACTCGCCGATCAGGTCTTCGCGGTGCGCAATGGCGTTATCAAAAAAGGTTTCGCAGAAGGGTGAAGAACCGGAAATCAATTTGATCGGTTTGACCGTGACCCCGGGCTGGTCCATGGGCAACAGGACAAAGCTGATGCCATCGTGTTTAGGCGCTGCAGGATCGGTGCGTACCAGGGCAAACATCCAATCTGCGTGCTGCGCGCCCGAGGTCCAGATCTTTTGTCCGTTGATGACAAACTGATCACCCTCCAGGACCGCCTTGGTCTGCAGACCCGCCAGATCGGAACCGGCGCCGGGTTCGCTGTAACCCTGGCACCATTGCACCTCGCCGGTAACGATTTTCGGCAGATGGCGTTGTTTCTGTTCTTCGGTGCCCATCTCGAGGAGGGTAGGGCCGATCATCGCCAGGCCCATGCCGGTTTCCGGGGGCAGCGCCTTGATGCGGGCCATTTCTTCGTTGAGGATCCGCACGTGTTGTCCATCCAGGCCGCCACCGCCGTATTCCGTTGGCCAGTGAGGTGCTGTCCAGCCTCTGGCCGCCGCAGCGTCGCGCCAGGCGTTAGCAGCATCGGATTGATACAGTTCGTAAGCGTCTTCAAAATGAATGGCGCCCAGGCGCATGGCAGATGGGCAGTTGGCTTCCAGCCAGTCGCGGGCTTCTTCGCGAAAATTCTCCAGGGACATAACAACACTCCAGAAATTCAGCCCGCCATTATATCGCGCAACAGCACAAAAATCGCGAGTTTAAGCGATGCCTAATAAGTGTCGCTGAGCACCTGGGCGCGTGCCATAAAAACCGCTATGGAGCGTTCCAGCCGATCAATTTTTCTTTGTAATTCAATGGTTTCCGGCATGTAGGTCGGCGGATCACTGGTCAGATTGCGCATGCGTACGCTGCAGTCGAGATTGCGGCAGATGTAGTTGCCGATGGTGCGGCGTCCATCCGAGCCGGCCACAGCGGTGGAAAACATGGCGGTCCCGGTGCCGCGGTAAACATGGTGGCACCAGGAGCACATATGGGTACGCCCCCGTGCTTCAGGGTTCAGCATGCGCCGCAGTTTGAGGCCCCTCAGCTGGCCGTGTACGGGCATCACCATGTAGCCGATGTGGCCACTGGCGTGAATCCAGCCCAAATAGTCCAGCACCCCCCAGTCAACGTGGTCCAGCGGAGGCAGATTGAGATCGCGGGTGGACGCGGCGCGCAAGGCTTGACGAATTTCTTTTGCGCTTACAGGTTCCAGAAGTGTGTCCTTTTGTGCTTAAGTGCCAGTTTACTGTGTGTCTCGGCTAAATTGTACAAAGCATCCTGTTGAGGCACGTTATTTGATTATTTTTGCGTTTGTTTAATTAAGTTGAAGAGAGGGTAGCGATGAGTGATTTACCAACAACAGGGTTACAGCTGAGATCACTGGTGACGCAGGCCGGCAAGCTTGAATTGTCCCTGGAAGACGTTGAAGTGACGCCGCCCGGCGCCAACGAAGTGGTTGTGCGGGTTGAAGCATCGCCAATCAATCCGTCGGATCTGGGTTTGCTGTTGGGCATGGCGGATGTCAGCAGTGCCCAACAGGGCGGTACGCCGGAGCGGCCTACGGTGAGTGCAGATATTGCACCGGCAGTACTGAAAGCACTGTCGGGGCGTCTGGATCAATCTCTACCACCGGGCAACGAAGGCGGTGGTGTGGTGATTGCCGCCGGTGATTCGCCGGAAGCCCAGGCGCTGCTCGGCAAAACCGTGGGTGCGCTCGGGGGTGGCGGTATGTACGGCCAGTACCGGACGCTGAACGTCCATCAATGTCTGGCGATGAATGATGGGGTCTCGCCGCGTCAAGCCGCCTCCTGCTTCGTGAACCCGCTTACTGCACTGGGTATGGTGGAAACCATGCGCATGGAAGGCTTCAGCGGCCTGATTCACACGGCAGCAGCCTCCAACCTGGGTCAGATGCTACAGAAGATCTGTCTGGCAGACGACGTGCCGCTGGTGAATATTGTGCGTAAGCCCGAGCAGGCTGAACTGCTGCGCGGCATTGGCGCCACGTATGTGTGCGACTCCAGCCAGCCAAGCTTTCAGGAAGATCTGGTTGAAGCCATTGCCGCCACGGCTGCGTACATTGCCTTTGATGCCACCGGTGGGGGTGAACTGGCTAATCAGATTCTGGCAGGTATGGAAGCCGCTGCCATTGCGACGGCAACGGAATATAGTCGCTACGGCTCAACCCAGCACAAACAGGTCTACATTTATGGTGGGTTGGAGCGCAGCCCGACAATATTGAAGCGCAACTACGGCATGGCGTGGAATCTGGGGGGCTGGCTGCTCACGCCTTTCCTGCAGAAAATTGGCCATGAGCGCGGCAATGCGCTGCGCCAGCGGGTGGCCGATGAAATTAACACGACATTCGCCAGCAGTTACGCCGCCGATATTTCGCTGGCGGATGCGCTGCAGTTAGAGACCCTGCAGACCTACGCCAAACAGGCCACCGGGCAGAAGTTTCTGATTAATCCCAATGCCTGACTCACGCCTTGCCTGACCGGAGCCTTGCCTGACCAGTGCCTTGATAGTGCTGGGGGCACTTTAGGGGGCGGGCAGTTCGTAACCCCCGACTTTCTCTGCCGCCCGCGCAAAAGCCGGGCGCGCAGTGAGGCGTGACAGATAATCCTGGATAGCAGGTGTCTCCTGGGTCAGTTCCAGCAGGGTTGCGGCCAGCAGTGTAAATCCCATCATGATGTCAGCGGCGCTGAAACTGGAACCCGCCAGATAATCCGAATGCTGCAGGCGTTGTTCGATCGGCTGCAGCGAGGCCAGAGCCCTTTGCCTGGCGTCGTTCACCAGCTCCGGGTGGGCAGCAGCATCCTGGCGATACAGGGTCAACCAGACCACTACCCCCATGGGTGCAAACGCTGTGCTTTCGGAAAAATGGAACCATTGAAGAAAGTCGGCATACGCAGCGTCACTGGTTTGCGGTTGAAATGGATTGTCAGGATATTGTTGCAGGATGTACTGCAGAATGGCGCCTGACTCCGCCATTACGACGTCGCCGTCTACCAGGGTAGGAATTTTACCGGTGGGCGTATCTTGAATGAAGAATTGGCTGCTGGTGGGTTTGAACTCGACCTGATGCAGCGTATAAGGCTGGGCCAATTCTTCCAGCAGCCAGGCCACCCGCAGCGCACGGGTGCGGGGTGCTGAATAGAGCTCTATCATTTGTGGCTCAGGTCTGTGGGTCCAGGCGCATGATATGCCGGGGTGGAAATCCCGTCAGGATGCGGAAAATTGGCCCCAATGGGCGTTCAGCATCGACCCTAGCAAATTCGTCCCCCTCGATCTGGACCGCGTTGTAAGGTCCGGTTTCACCATCAATGCTGATTTCGACGGCGGGGTTGTCCAATGCTCGATGAAACCAGGCTCTTGGCCAGTGGTTAACCGCGACGTACAGCTGGTCATCACTGTTAATACGGGTGACCACCCGATCGTGTTGTGTTCCATCTGCTTCAAATGTGCTGATGACCAGCGTGGCTTCGGATGTAGGCTGGAAATAACCCAGCAGCGATTCAAAAACCACCACCACGCCGACGTATACCACCGCCAGGATCACCAGAATCTTGATTGCTTTCATGACAACACCTCTCTCTAACCGATCACACCCTTTTTAGAGCATGTTTATAACATGCCTTTTGTAACACTTTTTTTAACGCTGGGGTGTTACAGGTCGGCACATGCTTCCATTGCCAGTTCATACGAATGGACCCGTGCATTGTGATCAAAGATCTGCGCCACCACAATCAGTTCGTCGGCGCCAGTGGCGTCGAGAAATTCCCTGACCTGGGCACGCACCTGCTCTGCCGTGCCGGTGGCGGCACAGGAGCTGATCTGGTTCATCACCATCTGTTGCTGCGAGTTCAGGGTGCTGTCGAAATCTCGTACAGGTGGCGGGAGTGGTCCCGGATTGCCGAAGCGAAGATTGAGAAATGCCTGGAGACCGGAGCTGCGCAAATATAGCGCTTCTGCTTCGCTGTCGGCAGCACAGATGTTGTAGCCAAGGATCACGTAAGGCTCTGCCAGGGTTTCGGATGGCTCAAATTCTTTGCGGTAGATATCGATGGCCTGATGCATGGCCTGCGGTGCAAAGTGTGAAGCAAAAGCGAAGGGTAGCCCCAGGATGGCGGCCAGTTGTGCGCCGAACAGACTGGAGCCCAGGATGTACAGTGGGACCTGGGCACCGTAGCCAGG
>JBCCUW010000032.1:0-16484 GCA_039196385.1 Pseudomonadota bacterium | reverse complement strand
TGTATGTCAAATCCCCAGACGCCTAATGCACCGTCCGAGTGGGGGAACTGGTTGTCAGGATTAGGTGAACCACACCCGGGTGCATGGCCCAGGTCCAGGTTGTGCCCAAGCTCGTGAGCAATAATATAAAACGACCCGCCCAGGTCGATGCTGACGCTGGCGGGGTAACCCACATAGCCAATGCCTGCTGTGCCTGAGGTCGCGCCACCCGGTGGAATGATGATGCCGTGATAGAGGCGATTGCTGTTGTCCAGATCTCGCAAGTCAGCCATCTCAGTCAGCAACTGATCGAGGTCGTATGCTCCGTTGAACACGTAAGGGCTACGGATTTCAACGTCATACTCGCCAATCGGCAGGACCTGCAGAGCCTCACGTAAGTAAACATCCGGATCAATGCTGGGTGTTGTGCCCTGAAACGTCACGGGTACAAAGGTGATTTCAAAAGGCCCGGGATCAACGATCTGCAGGTCCAGCTGACCGGCTTGCGGATACCGGGCGTTGCCGGTGCCACTACCGATTTCCACGCGCAGCGTGCTGTTCGGCGTCAACACACTGCCCGGTACAACCACGTAATAACTGGCCGACAATAGGCTATCCGCACCCGGGTTGTTATCCAGGGCCGGGGGTGCCTGCAGCGGAAAGGCAGTCTGGGTTCCACCGGGTTGTACAATAATCACCTGCCCAGCCGGCACCGGATTACTGCCAGTAACAAACGCTCGCACAAGGAGTTCGCGCCCCGCAAGCACCGGCACCGTCACATCATCTGCCAGCGAGGAGTCAAAACCACGCGCCGCCTGATTCAGTGTCACTTTCTGAATTGTCGCGTTTCCCGCGGCGGCACAGCTTGCGTTCACACTAATGCTCAAATCTGCCTGCGCTGGATCGTTGTGGCTGAGATTCAACATGCCACTCAGATCAGCATCCGCACAAGTGACTGACACCTGCACTGCGGCAGCATTACCCGGCGCAACGGTGCCGCTAACAGGGCTCACAGCAAGCCACTCGTGATTCTCGACAATGTTATAGCTCAGCGCCGCATCACCGTTGTTGGTGAAACTCAGTTGACCGCTATCTGTTTCACCTTCGGTTAGCGTAAAAGAAAATTGAGAGGGAGTCAGGCCGCTGAGCGTTGCCACGGGGCTATCACCTGTATCCCCGTCGGTCGTGTCTGTCGCATCGTTGATAGCAGTGCTACTGCCCGAACTGCTGCCGCTGCCACAGGCTGCCACCAACACACAAACACCCAGCAGACCCGCTGCTCGGCTGATCCATCCCACCATGTCTCTTGCCCACTTTAGACTTGTCCAGTTGGATCAAATCATCTTGAGCAAGCACGGACTGTGACATGGTTGAGATTTCGTTGAAACTAAAGCAAATGTGCGAACTGGTTCTCACCGTCCGCATATTTACGGGCGCATTACTCCTCAGGTAAGCGGCTTCAGTACCAATTCAACACGGCGGTTCAGGCTTCGCCCCGTTGAGGTACTGTTATCTGCAACCGGGTAGTTGGGGCCAACACCCATCGTATAAATTCGATCAGTCGTCACCCCGGTACCGCGCAGGTAGGTGGCCACGCTGCCGGCACGGCGTTCTGACAAATCCAGGTTGTAGTTGATCGCGCCGGTGCTATCGGTATGTCCGGTGACGTCGACCAGAGTCTGATCGTATTCTTTGAGCACCAGGCTGACCGAATCCAGCACCGGCAGAAACTCGCCACGCAGGTCCGACCGATCCACATCAAAGGTGATGTTACCGGGCATATTCAGCACAAGGTCATTACCCATGCGGGTGACACTGACCCCGGTACCCTGCAACTGCGCGCGCAGCTTGTTCTCCTGCGCATCCATATAAGCGCCAATGGCGGTTCCGCTTAACGCACCAACGCCGGCCCCTATCAGGGCACGCTTGCGCCGTTCATCCGCATCATCACCGGTCAGAGCACCAACAACAGCACCTACCGCAGCACCGATTCCAGCGCCACGCGCTTTATTGGAGGCCTCACGTTCGCCGGTATATGGATTGGTGGTACAGGCCGAGATGAGAAAAACGGCAAGAAAAGCAGCGACGGTAATACGTCGGTTTGAAATTGACATGTTCAGTGTCCCTCTTGATTAAGAGCTGGTACGGACCGGGCCGCAGCGCCAGCTCGATCATGTTAGTAGCAATATCTAGTGCGGGCGTATGGTGCCACAGGGAACTGAACTGAGCCTGAATCCACTTAACAAATTGTGCTATGCCGCAAATATGGGTTAATAACTCGTTGCGTGGAACCTGGTGTTTTTGACAAAAATGTTGCTCGACAAGCTCGGTTTACGAATCCAGAACCGTGCGCCTGATTCAGCCAAGGTGGCGATAAATATCCGCGTAACGTTCACCCATTAGCTTACCCGTAAACAGACGCTCATATCTTTGGCGTGCACCCTGACCCAGGCGCTCCGCCAATTGTGCATCCTGCCAGAGTTTGTCCATCGCTTTGCGCAGAGCTTTTGCGGAACCTGGTGGGACCACGTACCCAGTTTCATTGTGTACGTTAACGTGACTGGTTCCGGAACCTACCTCAGTGGATATGAGCGGCTTGGCAAACATTGCGCCCTCCAACAAGGTTACCCCGAAAGCCTCAGCGCGCAGATATGACGGAAAAACAACGCCGCGACACAGGGCAAACAGAGCGTTTTTTTCTGCATTCGAAACGTGACCCGCGAAATGGACATTTTTGACGTCTGAGGCTTTTGCCTGCCTTAACAATTCATTTTCCGTCGGCCCTGAACCTGCGATAACTACCTCGTATGGTGCGTTTCGAATTGAGTCCAAAAGGATATGCAGGCCTTTGTAGTAACGCAGAACTCCGACAAACAGAAAAAAGTCGCGACCATATACTTCTTCAACCGCATCTATATCGGTACTCAGCGGTTGCTCATAGGTGGACTGGTTGATACCAATCGGCACCACTTCAACTTTGTCAGAATACTTGGTGAGTACGTCACTCGTAGCAAAGTAATTTGCAGAAGTACAGACTATGCGATCAACGGAACGTAGAAACCGATGCATCAGAGGCGCATAAAATCGGCCAAGCAGTTTTTGCCGGACGATGTCAGAGTGGTAAGTCAGGAGGGTTGGCTTCTTTACCCTTGCGCCAAAATGCAACACATCAGCAAACGGCCAGGGAAAGTGATAGTGGACAATATCAGCCCAGTCGACCTGATCTCGGAAGGTGCGAAGCGCGCCAAATGATACGCCGCACGATGCTATCTCAAACGTCTTCTTTGACCGGAAGATAGTTCCTTCGCGCAGGTCAAGCGCGCGGTCCCCTGGGTTATCACTCAGCGCGAAGACCCTTGATTCAATGCCTAAACGCTGTGTATTCATAGAGATCTGACGAATCACTTCCTCCAACCCGCCTTGAGTATCGGGAAAATAGGTACGATACACATGCAAGACGCGTAAGGGTTTTTGCGCACTCATAGCCGAAGTACCCAAGCCGACGGATTCAGGGATAACCAATTCGAGCGCTTGCTCTACGCTTTGCGCTGTACTGGACTTCTGTTCGTCAACTCTTGTCATCCGATCTGATCTTGTTCTCTTAAACGCGTTGTACGCACGATTATGCCAGAGTCTGTTGATACGCCTGATAAGCCTGCGCAAGCCCATCAGACAGGCTTACCAAAGGCTGCCAGCCCAGCGCTGCCAGCTGGCTGTTATCCATCAACTTACGCGGCGTACCGTCAGGCTTGCTGCGATCAAAGCTGATATCACCCGTATAACCCACCACGTCGCAGACCAGATCAACAAGCTCTCGAATGGTCACATCCTGGCCCGAGCCGACGTTCACGTGCTCGTAGCCGCTATAGTGATTGGCCAGATACACCACGGCGCTGGCCGCGTCATCTGCGTAAAGGAACTCCCGGCGCGGTTCACCGGAGCCCCAGATCTGCAGCGTCGAGCCGCTCTCCCGAGCCTCATGGGCTTTGCGCAACAACGCTGGAATAACATGCGAGCTCTCCAAGTTGTAGTTATCGCCGACACCATAGAGATTACACGGCATCGCTGATATGAAATCAGCCTGATATTGCTTGCGGTAGGCCTGACAAAGCTTGATACCGGCAATTTTGGCAATGGCGTACCACTCATTTGTGGGTTCCAGAGCGCCTGTCAACAGAGAAGACTCGCGTATGGGCTGTTCCGCGTATTTCGGATAAATACAGGAAGACCCGAGGAAGACCAGCTTCTGGACGCCAGCCCGGTACGCTGATTCAATAATGTTCAGCTCGATCTTCATGTTTTCCTGCAGAAAGTCCACTGGATGGGTGTCGTTGGCCAGAATGCCACCTACTCTGGCTGCGGCAAGAAATACAACATCAGGCCGGTTTTCATCAAACCAATCCCTCACTTCCGCTTGATCGGCCAGATCCAATACGCTGCGATTCTCCCGCAGCACCTGGCAGTCGATAGTTTGCAATTGTCGACAGATTGCGCCACCCACCATGCCATTGTGGCCCGCGACAAAAATCTTTTTGCCGGTAAGAAATTCAGTTTTGTGCATACGTCTTCAAGTCCTCCGCCACCATATCCTGAAGCATTTCCTGAAGACTGGTGCGCGGTTGCCAACCGAGTTTCTCCGCCGCTTTGCGCGGATCTCCCATCAGCTGTTCTACTTCTGCAGGGCGGTAATACCGTTTATCAACTTCCACCAGAACTTTGCCGCTGGCAGCATCAAGGCCACGCTCTTCGACCCCCTCTCCTTGCCATTCAATGGTGACCCCCACTTCTGCAAACGCACGTGTGACAAATTCGCGGACCGAATGCATGACTCCTGTCGCAAGGACATAGTCGTCTGGTTCGTCCTGCTGCAGCATCAACCACATACCTTCAACATAGTCTTTGGCATGACCCCAATCACGCTGCGCGTTCAAATT
Organism: Pseudomonadota bacterium; assembly: GCA_039196385.1. Classification (GTDB taxonomy): domain Bacteria; phylum Pseudomonadota; class Gammaproteobacteria; order Pseudomonadales; family Azotimanducaceae; genus UBA4421. The sequence continues at coordinate 11,571 of JBCCUW010000032.1, read as the reverse complement.
GCCGAGATACAGCTTCTCCTGCAACCCAAGGCTGATCCCCGCAACCGCTCGGGTAATCTTGCGCGTAACAAAGGTCTCCCCGCGCATCGGACTTTCGTGGTTAAACAGAATGCCGTTAGAAGCATGCATGCCGTAAGCCTCACGGTAATTTACCGTAATCCAGTACCCATACAGCTTTGCCACACCATAAGGCGAACGAGGATAAAATGGGGTCGATTCATTCTGTGGAACTTCCTGCACTAGGCCATACAACTCGGAGGTAGAGGCCTGATAGAAACGCGTACTGCCTTCCAAACCAAGAATTCTGATCGCCTCGAGCAGACGTAGCACGCCCATCGCATCTGAATTAGCCGTGTACTCAGGTGTCTCGAAGCTGACCTGGACATGACTCTGGGCACCAAGGTTGTAGATCTCAGAGGGTTGCACTTCCTGGATAATGCGAATGAGATTAGTACTGTCTGTCAAATCGCCATAGTGCAGACGGAAGCGAGCGCTATCGACCTGAGGATCTTCATAGATATCTTCAATTCGACCCGTGTTGAAAGAACTGGAGCGGCGCTTGACGCCATGAACCACATACCCCTTGTCCAACAAAAAACGCGCCAGATAGGCACCGTCCTGTCCAGTCACCCCGGTAATCAGGGCCCGTTTCTCCCCATTGTTTGCCATGGTTTCCCTTAGTAGCTGCCTTCGCGGCGGAAATGCGCGCCCATTTTAACCGGCATCCTGCAGCAAGTCCCGAGGTTTACTCCAGCTCAAACCCACCGCCACGGCCACCGGCAGCCAGATCAGGAACCAACTTGAACCGATTTTGTCGACCAGCTCGTGGCCGTCCAACAAATGCGCAAACAACGCTACAACAAGGATACTCAGTGCCAGCTTGGCGTCGCCATTCTGGTAATTACTGATGAGGACGGACACCGTTTGAACCAGGATCACTATATAGAACAGCAAGGCGACCAGCCCGCCTTTGGACAGCACGGACAGATACATGGAATGCGCATGCTGCATGATGTAGCCAGCAACCACTACATCATCGGAAGACAGGATTCCTCTGCCAAACAGCATATGCCCCTGCAGGCGTTCCAAGGTCTGTCCCCAAACTTCGAGTCTGAAACTGTCACCACGCGGTAGAATCAGATCTCGCAGCGGTTCGCTGGTGATACCCAGCAACAGGAGAACGGCCAGCAGCAGGCCCCCAGCCACCAGCGCCGCAATGAATTGCCGTGCGTCACGAACAACGTGTGCCAGAACAAAGGCCATCACCCCCAGGCTGACGCTGACCCAGGCATTGCGGGAGTCTGACAGGTAAATACAAACCACAATCGTCAAAGCCACCACCGCAGCGCCAATACGACGCCAGCCATGCTGGCTTTGAGTGATGTAACGCAATACAAACAAGAGGGCAACGCCGTAAATCAGCGCTGCGATAACGTGCGTATCGAGTTGGCCCATTCCATTCAAGCGCCCGTCTGCAGGCTGAGTGAGCAAAAAGTTAAGCAGCGCGGACAGCGCCGCTGCTGCACCCACCAGGGTTAACGCGTGCATCATCCAACGCTGCAGCTGACCGCGGAACTGGCACTCGGCGACCGCAACAATAAACAACGATACTAACATCACCCGAATCCACACCGACACCGCTTCGCGCAGCTCAAAAGTATCCGACCAGAATACGCTGATACTTAACCAGCTCAGCAGCAAAACTATCCATCGCAGTAAACTGACCGAAAAGATGTCGCGCCAGCTACCAAATGTGCACAGCATCAGCAGAGCCAGCAGATACGACGGATAGCTGGCAGCGCTCTGGCTGGGCAAAAGGAGCACAGCGACAAAGCTGGCCACGACCAGCCCCGCCATCCACTGAATACGATCACCCCAGGTCTCGGTGGATAGCACTCGAGCGGATAAAGGTGCATGAGATTGTGTCATCCGGCTAGTGTAACCCAACTGCCCGGGCAGGGCCTTTTCTGGACAACATCAAATTGGCACGAGTATGCTGTTCCGTCAGCCTCCTAAAGGACAATTTTGAAAGCTTACGCTATTGTCATCGTTCTGCTTCTGGTGATTTTCGGCAGCATCGGCGCGGTTCTGTACCAACGCTTCAGTACTTTTGCCAGCATGGATTTTACGCCACCGCCGGTCACCATCGCGGTATCGATCGCCGAGCAGGAAATCTGGGACGCATCGCTGAACGCGGTCGGGACAATTACCGCCGTGCGGGGCGTTGAGCTGACGTCAGAAACCAGTGGCGAAATCACCCGCATAGAGTTTGATTCTGGCGACAAAGTTACCGCAGGTCAGTTGCTCGTCGTGCTGAATGACGAAATCGAGCAGGCCAGCAGACAGAATCAGATTGCCAGCCTCGACCTGGCACAGATATTGTTCGAGCGGGATCAATCGCTGATTGAACAGAAGTCAATTCCGCAAAGTCAATACGACCGCTCCCGCGCCGACCTGGAAAGAGCGCGAGCACAACTTTCAGAGACCGAGGCGCGACTGGCTAACAAACGTATCGAGGCGCCATTTACAGGCACCATGGGGATACGTCGGGTTGACGTCGGCGACTATGTGTCACCGGGCACCGTCATTGCAACGTTGCAGGATCATACGGAGCTGGAAATCGATTTCACGGTACCGGCCCGTCATGCCCCCAAGCTTAGAGCCGGCCTGCCCGTGGGTGTAAGGGTCGACGCTTTTGTCGACCGTACTTTTCAAGCTGTCGTGACAGCAGTTGATGCGCGCATCGACCCCAACACCCGCAATGTGCTGATGCGTGCCAAGCTGACCGAAGTGGAAGGCCTACTGCCAGGCATGTTTGCGGTGCTGGACGTCGACCTGGGTGACCGGCAGCAGGTCGTCAGCATTCCAGAAACAGCAATGACGTATGCGCTGCAAGGCAATACTGTGTACGTGGTTGAACCTACCGAGAGCGGCGATCTGACTGCCAACGCCAGAGTGGTGGAGGCGGGTACCGTAAGGAACGGTAAAATTGCCATACTCGACGGACTGCGACCCGGTGACAGGGTTGTCAGTGTCGGCCAGAACAAGCTGTATCGAGGTGTGCGGGTGGTGATCGATGAAAACGTCACGCTGTAATTCCAAGTCAGGCAGGTAACCATGGACGAGCAGAGACGCTTTACAGATCTATTCATCAACCGACCCGTGCTGGCTCTGGTCTTGAGTGCGATTATGCTGCTGTTGGGCATACAGGCCGCTTCCCAGCTGACCCTGCGCGAATATCCCGAAGTAGAGAAAAGTGTCATCTATGTCACGACTGTGTATCCGGGCGCCAGCGCCGATACCGTGCAGGGTTTCGTGACAACACCGTTGCAGCGGCGCATCGCTGCCGCGAAGGGCGTGGAATATGTTACTTCGCAGAGTGATCCTGGTTTGTCTGAAATCGAAGTATGGGTGCGCTTGGGCGAAAACTCCACCGAGGTAATGAGCGAGGTGATCACCAGGGTGAACGAAGCGCGTTTCGAGCTACCCCGCGACGTCGAAGACCCCGTGGTGACCAATCGTACCGGCGGTGACGCCATCATGTATCTGGCTTTGTTATCCGACGAGATGTCGGTACAGCAACTGGCCGACTATGCGGTTCGCTCGATTCAACCGGTGCTCAGCACCGTCAATGGCGTTGGCGAGGCACGCATCCTCGGTAGTGGTATGTTCGCCATGCGTATCTGGCTAAACCCGGCCCGTATGGCGGCGTTTAATGTCACCGCCACCGATGTGAACGATGCAATTCGGCGTGACAACTTCATATCGGCAGCCGGAACCACACGCGGAGAGTTGGTCCGCGCCAGTGTAGATGCCCAGACCGACGTGCAGAGCCCGGCCGAATTTGCCGAAATTGTGGTCCGTCAGGACGGTGACCAGCGAGTCAAACTGGGTGACATTGCACATGTCGAACTGGCCAGCGAAACCTACGAATCGGCGGTGTATTCGAGCGGCAAAGAAACCGTCTTCATCGCCATCACCGAAGCGCCGGGCGCTAACCCGTTGCAGATGGCCACCAACGTCAAAAACAAGTTGGACGAGCTGGACGCGCAACTACCCGCCGACATGAAAATCTTCATGGATTCGGATGGGTCAAAGTACATTTCAGAGGCATTGAACGAAGTCATCCAGACCCTGGTGGAAGCCTCCATCATCGTTGTTCTGGTCATACTGTTCTTCTTAGGCTCTCTACGTGTGGTCGCCATTCCTATTGTGGCCATACCCTTATCACTGATCACGGTGTTGTTCCTGATCTGGATAATGGGCTTTTCCATCAATTTGTTAACGCTGCTGGCCATGGTGATTGCCATTGGTCTCGTGGTGGACGATGCCATTGTTGTTGTGGAGAACGTCCATCGCCATATTGAAGACGGTAAGCCACCCCTGGCGGCGGCCCTGGTGGGCGCAAGGCAGGTGGCACTGCCGGTTGTCGCGATGACCCTGACCCTGGTTGCGGTGTACCTGCCAATCGGGTTTCTGGGCGGTTTAACCGGGGTACTGTTCAGCGAGTTTGCGCTGACCCTGGCCGGAGCAGTCGTGATATCGGGGGTAACAGCACTGGTCTTGAGCCCGATGATGTGTGCCTACCTGCTTAAAGATCATGCTCACCAGGGCAAAGCCGCAGACTGGCTGGATGCACGCTTCGCGCGACTGCACCATCGCTACGAGCACCTGCTCGCCCACTGCCTGAACCATCGCGGTGCAGTCATGTTATTCGCCGGTGTGATCTTCCTCAGCCTGCCGGTGTTCTACCAGTTGACCCAGAAAGAGCTGGCCCCGGAAGAAGACAGCGGCAACATATTTGCAGTGGCCACGCCGCCGGACTATGGCAGTCTCGACTACACCACCTACTTTCTGGACCAGATGGTAGATGCCTGGCGCACGTTACCCGAGGTGAGTCATTCGTGGCAGGTTAACGAGCCCAACTCTGTATTCGGTGGGATTGAGCTGAAGCCCTGGTCCGAGCGCGAAAGGTCTCTGGAAGAAGTGCGCCAGGAAGTCCAGGCCAAATACGACCAGATCAGCGGCCTGGAGCTGTTTACGTTTGCCGCGGGCGGGCTGCCGGGCGCCGCGTCGGGGCTACCTGTGCAATTTGTCATTTCTGGCAACGTGGGTTATGAAGAGCTGGACCGAGTCGCTGAGGAAGTACTGAGTAAGGCACGTCAATCAGGTCTGTTTGCGTTCGTGAACAAAGACCTGCGCTTTTCACGACCCGAGATCAGCGTCAGCATCAATCGCGAACTGGCAGCGCGTCTGGGTATTTCAATGCAGGACATTGGTGAAACCCTGCAGGTGATGCTGGGTGAAGCAGAAACCAACCGCTTCAGCATTGAGGGCCGCAGCTACAAGGTAATACCTCAAGCAGACCGCGGTTTCAGGCTGACCAAAGAATGGCTTGAGCGCTATTATCTGCGCACCGAAGCGGGCGCCCTGGTGCCGCTGTCGACCGTTATCAATCTACAGAAACAGGTCAAACCCAATACCCTGAAGCAATATCAGCAGCTGAACAGCGTCACCGTACAGGGTCTGGTCTTGCCGCCGAATACACTGGGTACCGGGCTGGAGTTCCTTGAACAGGCGCTGTTTGAAGTGGCGCCCACAGGATACCGGATTGGCTACACCGGAGAATCACGGCGTTTTATTGAAGAAAGCCAGGGCTTTCTGCTGCTGTTCGGCACCTCGCTGCTGTTCATTTATCTGGTGCTGTCTGCGCAGTTCAACAGCTTTCGCGATCCCTTTGTTGTTCTGATCAGCGTACCGCTGTCCATATTTGGCGCCATCGTGCCGCTGGCGTTGGGGCTGGCGACGCTGAACATCTACACCCAGGTCGGTTTATTGACCCTGATTGGTTTAATCAGCAAACACGGCATTCTGATCGTGGACTTTGCCAACAAACTGCAATTGCAAGGCGTTGATAGACGCGCCGCTGTTCTGGAGGCCGCAGGGCTGCGCTTGCGGCCCATTCTGATGACGACATTTGCCACCGTACTTGGGGTTATCCCACTGCTCATTGCCTTTGGCGCGGGTGCTAATTCAAGGTTCGCGATAGGCCTGGTCATTGCAGCGGGCATGACCATCGGTACGTTGTTTACTTTGTTTGTACTGCCGGCCTTTTATCTGGTTCTCGGCAAATCAACTGCCCCGCAAGCGGAACCGAGCAACGCGCTGAGCCCACAAGCCTCAAGCGGCGGGTAAGCGCCAGTCAGTCAGTGTTGCTGTCGTGGTTGCCAGGGAAATTGAATCGCACCTCGGTCGCCCGGTCGGAAAGCAGTCTGTCGTCTGCGGGCGCTTGGACCGTGCGCCCGAGAAAATTACCAAGTTCCCCCGCATCCAACATGCGCTGCAGGACAAAGTGACCCACGTTGGCATTCCCGATGTCTATCGCAACCCGCGTACCACCACATAGACGAGCCATCGTACGTGCGTATCGTCGATCCCGGCGATTATCCACCGCATGACACAGCAGGACGCGCGGGCGGTGGCCAAGCAGCATCGAACGGCAGGTGCTCAAAAGCTTGCTGAAGTTGTGCATGCGGTAGCGTTTGCGGAAACGGCCACTCACACTCACCGCAAGAGTAGCTCGCAAGTGATAAGCCGACACCAAGGCGGGATGCCCGCCCGCACTGAAGCCAAACGTCCGCAGGTCGCGGTATTGCTTCGTGAAAGGCTGGGCGGTAAGCCATTGCACAACACCGCGCAGGCTTTCGCCCAGTATCGGCACCCCCGCCTGGTAACTCTGATTGCGCGGTTCACCAATGATCAACACGTCAAAGCCGCTGGCATCAAGATGTTGTAACAACACAGCGTTCGGCACCATCATATGTCGCACACCGCTGGCGGCAAAACAGACCAGTAGCATCTTGTCTTTGTCCGCACCTGGCCCCACAAAGAGTGATGCTGTTGGCGCAAGCCGCGTCAGGACGAATGGCTGTGGTTGCGGATTGCCACTCCGCGCCATATCCCGGAGCATCTGCTTCAGAAAGGCGTTTACGGCGGTTGCCTGCCTGGGTTCACTCTGCTCAGGCAGCAGCGCCCCAGCCGCCTGCCAATGACCAAGACACGCCACCTCTCCAGGGGTGAGCCGATGCTCCAGAGTGGCCAGCGCCTGGTTGACCTGGGCCACACTGCGACAATAGCTGAGCACCCGCCGCACAAACAGAACGACATAGGGGGGTGACTCACCGTGCCCGGCCAGCGGATTCTCCATACGGGTCAGCCAGGCATCGTCGAGACTCGTCGCAGCGGTTTCAGCAGGCTGCATAATGCGCGCCACAACATGGCCAAGATAGCGGAACTCGTTAAACGCCTTTGGCGTGATAATGGTGTTAAATTCGACTTCCAGGGTGACCAGGAAATCCATTCTGGCCATGGAATCCATGCCCAGATCATCCAGATTGATATCAACGTCGCCGTGCTTGAAGGCGCGCACAATGCCCGGCTTCAGTCGTTCGCGCAACTCCGGCGCCAGCGCATCAATTAAATTGCTACGCAGTTGGTTGCTCTGCGTCGGCAGTTGCATCGCTTCCCGCCGCGCAATCTTGCCGGATGCATTGGTTGGTATTTCATCGACGATAATGTACTGACGCGGACTGCGCTCACCAACGCGCTTGTGCACAAACTTTCTCAGCGCCGGTAATTTCGGCTTAACGTTTTTTGCAAAAACGACCAAGGCAACGGGAATATCGCCATGCACGGCAGATTTTCTAGGCAGCACCGCAACATCAACCACCTTAGGATATCGACGGATCTCCGATTCAATATCCTGGGGAAAAATATTCATGCTGTTAAACACAAACATATCGTCAGCTCGACCGCACAAATGGATACGTTGCTTGTCATCGAGATAACCAATGTCACCCGTATAAAACCAGTTGTCCTGCAGACGGGCGGTCGTCAGCTCTGGTTGGTGCAGATATTCACGGAACATGCCACGCGCACGAATGGCCAGTTCGCCGCGCTGCCCTGCCGGCAAAGGCTGTCTGTGCTCATCCACAGCCTGAATCTCTATGCCCGGTAAAGGTTGGCCCACGCTTTCACCCGCGTCTTCGTCAGTGGGGTCGGTAAAACCAATGGCACCGGTTTCCGTTGTACCGTAGCCCGCCTGCAGGTTTGTGGTTATTGTCTGGCGTAATTGCTGTCGCAGCGGCAGTGGTACGTGAGAACCACCAAGCTTAAGCCTTAAGTCAGATAACTGCCCGACATGCGGCAATGCCAGTAATTCCTGTGCCTGAAAGGCGGACACATGCAGCACGTTAACGTCCAGTTGCCGACAATCGGCCACCAGCGCAGATCGACCCGAATCAATAAATACATTCGTGCCTCCCGCTGCCACGCAATACAGCCGATGACGTTTGGCAAAGTTGTGCTCCATGGAGGCCAGCACCGCAAACCTTTCCTGACGCGACTCAACATGACGATGCGCTTGCGCAACCAGATCCACGTCCTGATGCACCACCAGTTTGGGCTCGCCGGTGGTACCGGATGTGGAGAACAACAGGCGGGCAGACACATTCGAGGTAAAGGGTGGCAGTTCCAGTTGATGCGAATCACGTAAACAGCTATCCACATCTACCGTGATAGATTCATCCACCAGCTGCGTCGCCCCACAGCTGGCGATCACTGCAGTCTGGGCCTGTTCACTGGCGTGGGTAGGAATTGTGCAGGATGTTGCGCCAAGCTGCGTTGCGGCAAGACAGAGGATCAGATGCGGAATATCCTCCGCACATCGAATACCAATGACATCATTCGCAGACATGCCTGCGGAGCGCAGCGCAACATATTGCGCGTGCACCACTCGCACCAACTCAGCGTAAGTCAGTATACGTGTGACGCTGACAACCGCCTCACTGTCGGGATACAGGCTGGCGTAGTGGCACAGCCGCGCTATCAGCGCATCCGGCAAAGGTGGGGAGCTGACAGCAGGCTGAGCGTTCATCGCGTACTGTTACTTCGACACTTTGAACAACACATGCAGGGGCTGGTTTAACAGCGGCGCAAAAAACGCTTCATCCTGTGCGGCCAGTTCCGCAGTCACCGTGAGCTCTTGGACCACAGGCATGCCGGTAAACCCAGCGGAGCGGAGTCCTGCAAAATAGTCAGTGAACGTTTTATGCACACATTGCACGTGCAAAGGCTCCCCGTCGCGTTTCCAGATTTCACCTTCAAACTGTTCGTTCACATCAGCAAAGTAGTTTTTGCCATCATATGCAAAATAAAACGGCGGTGCGTTATCATGTTGAACAAAGGGGAAAAAGGGATGCGGTACGCTGAAGATGAATTCGCCGCCGGTAAACAGCGCGTCATGTACCATGGCAAATACACGCTGCATGTCCTCCACCCGCAGGTAGTTAAAGAGAAATACCGCAACGCAAAGGTCGTATTGGCGGGCCGGCGTAAATTCAACGACATCACAAGCACGATACTCGATACCGTATTGATCCTTGCTTTCCTGAGCTTGCGCGGCCTTGATCATCTGGGCTGACAGGTCTATCCCCAGGTAATCCCCGGCGCCTCGCCGCTTCAGCTCGCGCGCGCAATAACCTTCCCCACAGCCGATATCCAATACGGACCGGCCAACCAGTTCGCCACAAGCATCAAAGACCAGCGGACGGGCAGTGAAATCTGACAGGGAACTGGGCGTATGGCGCAGCCACTTCTCCGCATTATCATCGTAGACCTGTTCAGTTTTCATTGGTTTTACACCAGCTGTTGTTGCGCCAGCTACTGAAGCTGAACGCGCCTGTTCTGCGCGGGCACGCTGTGCGCTCTTTCCAGCATTTCGTCCCAGAATTCGACGCGTAATTCCACAGCCCTGTGTGCGCCATACTCTATCTGCCGGCAGGCGGCTCGATCCAGCGCCAGCTCTTCAGCAATAGTAATCATCTGCGCCGCGTGGTGTTCATCACACTCGCTATGCAGATCAAAGAAAACTCGCTCAATCATGGTTAACTGGCTATGCGCTTTCAGGCCCTGCAGAATTTGTTTATAAACATGCGACACAATCATTTCAGTGCCGATGCCCACCGCTCCTACCCCAACAAATTCATTTAACTTACATAGGTCAAGAAACTGGTCGCGCCACTGCAGGCTGGACTCACTTTGCAAGGCAGACTGCCGGTAATCGTCGTCCACGCCGAGCGCTTCCTGAAAGCGTCGATAAAGCTTGGTGTGTGGTTGTCCCTCGACTGTCGCCAGAACGTCAGGAGGAAGTTCCACATCGTGGGTATCACCCTGTTCTTCTGCAAGGTTCGACAACAATATGCGTCGATGCGACTCGCTCTGCAGATTATCGATTACCGCAGCAACGTAGCGGATGAATTTACTGCTGTACAGCCCATACTGAAAAGCAAAATCTTTGAAGGCGAAGTCAACATCGGGAAAATCCCCGTTTCTCATCGCGGTCAGGTAAGGGTGGGCAACCGCCGCGGAGGCCAGCACGTCCTGACAGACATTCTGGATAAAACAAGCTCCCACACGAGCATTACTCATTCGTTACCTCATACCTTGTTCCAGGTCACTTGCCCTGGGTGCAATCATGTTATGTGTTGTTGATAACGCACCCCTCGCAGACTGCGAACGGGCGGTAGTTTAGAGGCTGGAAGTGGACGATCCGCAATTGAGAACACAATTTGTTGACGGGGCCGCCTATTCTTCATCCATAAAGGCCGCTTTTTTATCACTAACACATGGTATTGGCAAGGCAAGCAGTCGGAACTTGTCAAACAAATCACAGCAGGCCGATTTAATTTTCAGCATCACGAGATAAACCATAGTCCTACAAAACGTGCGGACTAGCGTGTAAAATCTTCGCTGGGGCCTATAGCTCAGTTGGTTAGAGCAGTGGACTCATCTTTTTGTAGCAAAAAGGTGCGCCCGGTAGCGAGAGCACCGGGTTGAACGGGATGAATTCAGGGAAACCGTAGCGGGGTACTTGTGCCACGCCGGCAATCCTGAGCCAAGCCAGCAGTACACCGCTGGAAGGTGCAGAGACTACCTGAGGACTGACCACAACGCGGTCGAGTGTCCTTAATTACAGGCAAGAGCGTCCCGCTCCCTAACGTGCTCCCCAGGAGAAGGCGAGGGAGATGAGATAGTCCGCACGCAGTGGAAACGTTGCGAGCATGTGAATCCATTGGTCCCAGGTTCGAGTCCTGGTGGGCCCACCAATGATCTCGCGCATGGCGCGAGCTATGTCGAGTTTCGCGCTGCGAGCGACACAACGCTTTTATCAATAAACGTTTTGCTAGGTTCGAGATAAATTAGGTTCGAGGTTGTTCCTTCCAGGTCCACCAAATCGAGTCGGGTGAATCCTGAACGTCAGAGCGTCGGCGACCGCCTCTGTAATTTCGATAAGAGACAAGCGATGCTAGATTTTCCGATACGCATCAGCACCTTCCTCATAAAGAAAACGCGCTGGTGCCAGTGCCCGTCTCATCTTTCGCGGTGTGCGCCAAACAATCCAGTCAAGGGCTGCGGATAGTATCCCAACTGCGGTGCGGGCATCTGCAATGGAGCGCAATTCGCGTATGTACTCGTCTCGCCGCCGACGGCTCAACTGCCCCCGCCGATGTT
>JBCCUW010000031.1:0-16666 GCA_039196385.1 Pseudomonadota bacterium | reverse complement strand
TGGCGTTCATCCGCTCGATCGCGCTCAGGTAATCTTCCATAAATTCTCTCACCACGGTGCGGGTATCCTGAATACTTTCGATCAGTCCCACACCCTGGCCCACGAACGAGGTCGCCAACTGGCGGGCGCCTTCGTGGCCGCCTTCCGCCAGTTTGGTGATTTTAGCCAGAGGTGCTTCACTGACCAGGGATTGTAGAGGCATGGGCAAAGGTTCAGGCGCTTCGCTGCTTTCCCAGGCATCTGTCCACGGTGAGCGCAGCTGGCGAGAGTACTTTCCGGTGCGCGCTTTGGAGCGCACGGTTTGTCGCGAGCTGGCCTGCACATACTTTTCTTTGATGATGGGCGAGGTTTCCGCCTCAGCGGTGGTCAGCCACATCGAACCAGTCCATGCACCATCAGCGCCCATGGCCATAGCCGCAGCCATCTGGCTGCCTTTGACGATGCCGCCGGCGGCCAGCACCGGAACGCCGGACCCGGCGACGTACTGACAAACTTCCGGGACCAGCACCATGGTCGATACCTCGCCACAATGACCACCGGCTTCGGTACCGGCCACCACCAGCAGGTCAACACCGGCTTCCACCTGTTTGGCGGCGTGTTCTTTGGCGCCGACCAGGGCTGCCACGGCGACGCCATGCTGCTTGCCCATATCCAGCATGTACTGTGGCGGCACCCCCAGCGCGTTAGCGATCAGCTTGATGGGATGTGCAAAGGCCACGTCAATGATGTTTGCCGCTTTGCCCTTGGTCAGAAAGCCCCCGCCCCCGGCGCGCTGCTGGTCGTACACGCCGCCGCTGTCGATATTATGCTGGGCGAGGATATTGGCGGCGAAGTAGCGATGTTCTTCGGGTACCATGCCAGCAATTTCGGCGCTGTCATTGGCATCCGTGATGGCCATGCTGGTGGGTGCAATCAGGTCAACGCCGTACGGCATGCCGTCAATGTGCTCGTCAATCCAGTTCAGCTCGATCTCTAAAGTTTCAGCATTGTAGCCGGCGGCGCCGAGCACTCCGAAGCCACCGGCTTTGCTGACTTCTACTACGACATCTCGACAGTGGGTGAACGCCACCAGTGGAAATTCGATACCCAGCAGATCACATATTGGCGATTTCATCTAACTTTCCCTCATTTTCTATACGGGTGCATTTTAGAAGTTGCGGGTGGACCGGGTAAAGCAGGGTTGCACGATGCCCAGCCGTACCTCACCGCGAGGTGCTGGCGCTGCTGGCGGCGGATGTAATACAGTGGCGTCATGCAAATCCACTTTGGTATTCAGTTAGATGGTCTGCACCCGCTGGCTCACCCGACTACCGACGACGCTCCGGACACCCCGGAACAAGCCATTCTGGGCGTGTGGCATTTTGGTCCGCTGGGCCTCATTCGCTGGCTGGAAACGGAGTTGGGTGTGCCTGCGGTCACAGCTCATTCGACCGAACAACTTTTGGCTTATCAGACCTGTCTGGAAACAGCCGACCAGCCGGAGCGTTTTTACAGTCGCTCTTTTGCCCTCGATCCACTGACGGTAACGCGCACTTTGTTGAGCTGGCGTGCTTCGTGGTACCTCGGCGGGTGGGATGGCAGCCCGCACATTACCGCTTCCAGCAGGCTGTATGACCTGTTTGCGGTTGAGCAGATGGCGCAGCAGATCGTACCGTTGTGTGAGGGTCAGCGTGTCCAGCGGCTCACTGCCGCCCTGGCGGCTGGACGACGTACGCAGTTAACGCAGGTAACGCTGCACGACCGGTTAGTGGATCTACCCTACGTCTGGCAGCAACTTATGGCGCACTTACCGGTGACAACGGCTCCTGGTGTGGCACCGCGGCCTGCTGCTCCGGCGACTTCGGATCTTGGCCGGGTACAGCGTCAGCTGCTGCAGTTTGCCCAGCAGGAGCGGGTTGATTTACGGGACAGAACACAATTGTCGGGCGATGGCTCCGTCCTGCTGGTGCAAGCCACATCGCGCGACATCTCTGCGGACTGGTTGGCCGCTTATGTCGGGCGTGAACAGTCGGTTACGCCCACCATCTCCCCGCAGACGCTGGTTGTTGCGGAGCAGGATGGCATTATCATTGACAATGCCCTGGAGCGTGGAGGCTTACCCCGGTGCGGCTTTACCCATCTGTCCCGCTCCCGTCCTTTGAATCAGTTGATCAAGCTGGCGCTCAGCCTTTTGTGGGCGCCGGTGGCACCTCACCAGTTGCTGCAGTTTCTGCTTCACCCGCTGGCGCCGTTGTCTGCGTCAGTGCGTCAGCGGTTGGCGAGTGCGGTAGCGTCGCAGCCGGGCTGCGGCGGCCAGGCCTGGCAGGCGGCGCTGGCAGACATCGGGCAGACGCTGGACGGGTCGGACGAGGCATCTGTCGAGGCCGGTCAGCGTCACCTGCGGCAGATTGAGACCTGGTTGGCCGGACAGCGCTTCGACCCCGAGCAGGGTGCGCCCATCGAGGTTCTGTTAAAACGCGTGCAGGATTGCCGTCGCTGGGTGACGGTCTTGCAGAACACTGGCGCTGCATCAAAGGTAGAGTCCGCCGCCGCTGCGTATACAAGCACGCCGGCGATTTACGGCGCAGCGCTGGGGCAAACCGCTGCGTTGCTCACAGCACTGGAAGAACTGCGCTCTGCCGGCCGCCAGCAATTACCCAAAATTGAACTGGATCGCCTGGTGCACGACGTTTCCCGCCCCCAGGCAGATCCGACCCTGCTCGCACAGGCGGGGCATGTTGCCGCCAGCGCCCATGCTGCCTGCGTGACGCGGGCCTGGTCTCAGGTCATATGGTGGGACATGCGTGCCGTAGCGCCGTTGGCGCCACCCATATGGTCATCAGCGGAACAGCTTGAGTTGCAGGCGGCAGGCATTCATCTGCCCGATCAGGCTGCGCTGTTGCAAGGGCATGCGTTGGCCAGATTGCGCCCGGTCCTCAATTGCCGAGACCGCCTGGTGATGGTCGTGCATGACGACGAGGTGCACCAGCAAGTGGGCAAACACCCCGTGTGGCAGCAGTTGAACAGCGCCTTTACGGGCTACCCGGAGCTCAACCTGGACGATGTGTTGTGGGGTGGTGTGCACGAAGAATGGTTGCAGGTTCCGGCGCCTGAATTGCGCCGGACGGACCTGCCTGCGCGTGTAAGCCATTGGCAACTACCTCCGCATGTGGACATCAATCCGCGCGCAGTAGAATCCTACTCCAGCTTAAGCAAATTGTTTTTCTTCCCCCATGAGTGGGTGTTGAACTATGCGGCGCGCCTGCACCCCGGCAGAGCCGAAGACCTGTCGGATGGAAATCTTCTGTACGGCAATCTGGCGCACCGCCTGTTTGAATTGTTCTTTCAGCAACATGGCGCCTGGCAGACGGCCGATGTGACAGATGTCGAGCGCTGGCTGCGGGCGGTGCTGCCGGTGCTCATTGAAACAGAGGGCGCGGTGTTACTGGAACCCGGCCGGGGCGTGGATCGGCAGCGGGTCTGCATGGTGCTGGAGCAGTCCCTGGTGCGGCTATTGGAACACCTGCGTAGTGCTGACATCGTTAAGGTCGAGCCGGAACAGACTCTGCAGCGCGACTATGTCGACGGGGTGACTCTGCAAGGCACCGTAGATCTGTTGCTGACACATCGTAGTGGCCGACAGATTGTGTTGGACGCCAAATGGGGTGGGGAACGTTACCGCGGCCAAGAGTTACGCGAGAATCGTCAATTGCAGCTTTTCAGCTACGCCTACCTGCTCAGTTACGGTGATGACTGGCCGGAAGCCGTTTACTTTGTCATCTCTACCGGCAATATCCTGGCACAGGACAACCGCACTTTTCCCCAGGCCCTGACATTTACGCCGGTTGAACCGATAGCCGCAGGCGAGGTATGGCGTCAGGGACTAGCCACCTATGCGTGGCGCATGCAGCAGCTCAAAGCTGGTCGCATTGATCTACCTGGGGCGGCTGCTGCTGACGGTATGCTGCACAATGATGGCGCTGACGACCCCTTTGATGACTTCAGACTATTGCTGGGCTGGGGTGAATGGGCATGAGCCAGGCCCCGGATTTTGCTCATGTTACGTTTATCAGTGCAGGCGCGGGCAGTGGCAAGACCTATCGCCTGACCGAAGAACTGCAGCGTGCGCTGAGCGCGGGTGAGGTTGACCCGGCGCGTGTGGTGGGCATGACCTTTACCGTCAAAGCAGCAGCGGAATTGCGTGATAGAGTATCTCAGCGCCTGCTTGCGGCTGGCGAAACGCGGCTCGCTGAGCTGACCACCCAAGCCCTGATTGGTACCGTGCATAGTGTGTGTGAGCGTCTGCTCAAGCGCTTTTCGTTCGAGTTGGGTTTGGCCCCGGAGCTGCGCGTGGTCAGTCAGGAGGACGGTAGTCGGCTGTTTAACCAGGCCCTGGACGAGACGTTGGCGCTGCCTGCGGTGCGGCAGATGAATGCGCTTGCCGCTCGTCTGGGACAGGAGTACTGGCAGGCGGATGTTCGAGCTGTAGCGGATAAAATCCGGGAAAATAATATCGCTGTCGGCAGTCTTCATGAGATGGCGGCAGCCAGCGCAGAGGCCTTGTTACAGCACTTTCCGGTAGCGACCACCCCGGTGACTCAGGCCCAGCTGCTGGCCGGGCTGGCGCAGACGTTGTCCGCCATTGACTGTGCTGCGGACCCGACCAAAAAAACCGCCCAGTATGTCACCCTGCTAGCCCAGGCTCAGCGACAACTGATGCAGGCCAATGCCCCCTGGGAGTTGTGGCAACAACTGAGTGCAGCCACGAGCGCTAAAGCCAGTGACTCCCACAGTGCGGTTTTGCGTGAACTTGCCGGAGGTTACGCGGCGCATGCGGATTTCCATGCTGACGTGCGGGTCTATATAGAGCAGGTCATGACAATAGCTGCTGCGGGTCTGACCCGGTTTCAGGCACTGAAAACCCAGCGCGGTCTGATTGACTTTCTAGATATGGAACAGCTGATGTTGCAAGCCCTGGATGATCCCGCAGTTTGTGCCAGGTTGGATGAAGAAGTGGATCTGCTGCTGGTGGACGAGTTTCAGGATACCAACCCGATGCAGCTGGCGTTGTACATCAAACTGGCGCAACGGGCAGACCGGGTTATTCTGGTAGGTGACGTCAAGCAGGCGATTTATGCCTTTCGTGGCTGTGACCCCGATCTGGTGTTCAGTACCCTGGAAGGGATGAGCCAGGGCCGGGCAGTCACCGCCGTACTTGAGCAGAATTGGCGCTCGCGACCGGGCCTGGTGCATTTTATCAACAGTGTATTCGTGTCTGCGTTTGCGGGAGAAATCAGTGCAGAGCGAGTACGCCTTGAACCCGTGCGCGACGATAACGGCGGCACCCCGGACGTCATTAACTGGCGCCTGCAAGGGCCTAAGTCCCAGCGCGCACTGGGCATTGCCGAGGGGATCAGCCGGTTACACCGGGAGGGTTATCAGGTTTGCGACCCGGACACTGGCCAGCAGCGACCGGTACAGTGGGGAGATATTGCCATTCTGGCGCGCACCAACAAACATGTTGAGCTGCTGGCGCAGACCCTCGCAGATTGCCGGATTCCCATGAAAATGACCTTGCAGGGTTTGCTCAGCGTGCCGGAAGTCTGTCTGGCCAGGGCCTGCCTCAGACGTTTGAATGATGTGTCGGATACGCTGGCGACAGCAGAAATTATCGCCATGATTGATAGAGAGGTTGATGAAGAGATTGATAGAGAGGTTGATGAAGAGGTTGATAGAGAGGTAGATAAAGAGGTAGACAGAGAGGTTGATAATGGGGCCGACGACTGTGAAACCGCTGCGGGTGACCACCCTCAGACCTGGTTGACGGATCGCTTGCAGAGCCTGGCCGCCGGGCAGAATGCATACACCTGGGCCCAGGATACGCACCCTTTGATCGGACGGCTCGCGGAGCTGGCGGCTGATGCCAGCCTGCGCTCACCCCTGGAGGTGGTCGCGCGGGTGCTGCATGACGTTGGCGTGCGTCGAATTGTTTCGCGGTGGGGACCCGACAGTATCTCAGTAGCACAGCGGCACAAGAATCTGGACGCATTCTTTGATCTTGCGCGTCAGTATGAAAGCGTTTGTGAAGATCAGTACCAAGCCGCAACGCTGACGGGGTTTCTGTTCTGGCTGGAAAACCCGGCGTCGCCGGAGTTGGATCTGCAACCTGTTGTGACATCCGGTGATGCCGTGCATGTACTCACCTATCATCGTGCCAAGGGGTTGGAGTGGCCCGTGGTGGTAGCCACGGACTTTGAAACCAAAGACCGCACGACACTATGGGACGCCCGCATTCTGCTCACCGGTGACTTTGATGTCAGTGCGCCGCTGGCAAATCGAACCCTGCGCTTCTGGCCCAACCTGTTTGGCCGTCGCACCCGGGGCATGACAGCGCTGCAGGCGATTGAAGGGTCATCTGAAGCTCAGGCCTGCGCGCGCTCCAGTGAAGCAGAAAACCGTCGCCTGGCCTATGTAGGTATGACCCGGGCACGGGACACGCTGGTACTGGCGCTGGCCGAAAAAGATGCAGATCAGGCGCCGCTGCCAGGCACCTGGCTAGCCAGTTTCCATAGCGATGGTCTGTTCAGTGATAGCGCAGAAAGCCAGCCGCTGGTGCATGGTGGGTCGTGCCGTACCCAACTGCAGACACTGGCAGGAGAGCCCGAACTACCGGCGGCCCCCGGCTACCTGCCGCGCTGGTTCGCCAGCCGCTCACGTCAGGATTGGCCTGCCGCGGTGGTCAGCCCGTCTGCAGCAGCCCCGACTGCAGATGTACATATCACAGAGGTCATGGAATTGGGTGAACGCTTTGCCATCTCTGCCACAGATATGAGTGCTGTGGGCAATGCGTTGCATGCATTAGTTGCCGCGGAATTTGTCAATCCTGCCGGATCTGATGGTGCGCGCCTTGCAGCAGCGTTACTGGCTGCCCATGGGGTAGAGCAGCAGGTAGACCCGGCTGCGGCTTATGCAGCGGTGCAGCGTTTCCATACCGCGCTGCACACGGAGTTTGCTGTGCAACAGGTGTGGGTGGAGTACCCGATGATCTACCCCCAGGACAATGGTGCTGTCGTGCGGGGGTTTATTGATCTGCTGGTCGAAACTGAAGACGGCATGTTGGTGATCGATCACAAATCCTCTCCGCAACCCCGCTCGGCCTGGCCGGATCTGGTTCGTCAGTACGGTGGTCAGCTGCAGCTTTATGCCACCGCCGTGGAAGCTGCAACCGGCAGGCCAGTGCGCCAGTTTGTCCACTTTGTGGTTAGCGGTGCTCTTGTAGAGATAAAGAGTAGAGATAAAGAGTAGAGATAAAGAGTAGAGGTGAAGGGGTAGAAGTGAAAGGGTAGGGTTAATCCGCTAGCTGTACGTCTCGTGCAGATAGTCGATGATGTCGGCTGACTCTGCCATCTCAGTTTGTGTATTCGGATCGATCAGGTAAGGAATAGAGACCTGGCTTGTCCGTTGGCTCAGCGCCAGCCGGTTGCGCGTGTTCGGCGCGGGCAGATCCTGTTGTCGGCGCCAGACTGGGGGCAGCCAATCTGTCGGTTGACTGCGGCCCACCGAGCGCAGGATATATGGCAATTGCAGCTCGCACAGCAGATCGCGGACGGGGCGGGCAAATGGGCTGGACTCGAAACTGTATAACTCAAGGGGTAGTGCTGGAGGTTCTACCTCGTTCTGGCCACCCCTGGCCCGACTGCCAACACCCAGCCTGGGCAGGCTGGCTAAGACCGAGAATAGCCGTTGCAGCTCCACAGCCTGCCAGTACCAGGGTAGTGGCCGCTGCCCATACGTGCGGAACAGATAGCGGATAATATCGGCGCTTTCGTACATCGCCACGCCGGTGTTTACGTCCACAAGATAAGGGAATTGTGCCTTGCCGCCTTTGTTGATGACCTCCGGACGGTATCTTTGGCCCCCTCGCGGGCACGGCAGAATCTGCGCGTCCAGATCCAGTTCAGTCAGGACTTCGCGTACCAGGCGGCAGTGTGGACAGCCTTCAAAATCGTACAGCACCAGCAGTTCGGCCGGCTGGACCTGGGCGGGTCTGGTTGCTACGCCCACCCCGCCGCGCAGGCAGGTGGCAGCAAGGGAAGACGCAACGTTAAGCGGGTAAAATAGAGGCATGGCGCAGCATAGCATGGCAGGCCTTGCGTACGGTAAAGTCTGTGGTGAATTACCCTGACGGTGCGGGAGACAGGGTCGATGGCTCCATTTGGACGGAACGAATTACAATGACGATGATGCCGGTACTTTATACCTTTCGCCGATGTCCCTACGCCATGCGTGCGCGGATGGCACTGGCGTATGCGGGCGTGCAGTTTGAGATTCGTGAAGTGGTCCTGCGCAATAAACCCCAGGCTTTGCTCACTGCGTCACCCAAGGGTACTGTGCCGGTGATGTTGCTTGAGCCTGGTGTGGCATCAACGGCAACTGACGGTTCCGCAGCCGCGGCAAGCATCCTGGAAGAAAGTCTGGATATCATGCACTGGGCGCTCGCTCAGGCGGATCCTGATGGCTGGCTGGCGTTCAGTGAGAGTCAGGTCGAAGCCATGCGCGAGCTGGTGACCTATAATGATGAGGTATTCAAGCAGCACCTCGATCGCTACAAGTATGCTGACCGGTACCCGGCACAGCCGGCCAGTGTTTACCGGGCGGCCGGTGAGACGCATCTGCAAAATCTGAATACGCTACTGCAGGCGCAGCCATGGTTGTTCGGCGCGCGTTGCAGTTTTGCCGATATTGCTTTGCTGCCCTTCGTGCGCCAGTTTGTCAATGTGGATCCGGGCTGGTTTGCCAGCGCGCCTTACCCTGAGTTACGCGGTTGGCTGCAGCGCTTGCTGGACAGTGAGCTCTTTCAGTCGGTGATGACCAAGTATGCGCCGTGGGCTCCGGGTGCGCCGGCGGTGGTGTTCCCCACTCTCCAGTTCTCGGCCTAAAAACCTGCTGCGTGACCTTCCTTGCGGTGGTCCGAGCCGGCAATGTAGCCATCTTCTGACCGGTAAATCAGCTGGGCGCCGCCAAAGGTGTTCACGTTGTCGTCGTAGCGCACCTGGTGACCGCGCCGCGCCAGATCACTGGCAACCGTTTCGGGCACGCCGGGCTCCAACCCAACGCTGAAGTCTTCGTAGACGATCCAGCGAGGTGCGTCGCTGGCAGCCTGCGGGTTCTGCTGATAATCGAATATCCGCTGTACCATCTGTACGTGGCCCTGTGCCTGCATATGTCCGCCCATCACACCAAAGGCCAATTGCGGTGCGCCGCTCTGAGAGACAAATCCCGGGATGATCGTGTGGAAAGGGAGTTTCCGGGGTCCAACTTCGTTGGCATGGCCCGCTTGCAGGTTAAACCCGGAACCCCGATTCTGCATTGCGATGCCGGTGCCCGGTATGACAATACCTGAGCCAAACCCTTTGTAGTTGGATTGGATGAAACTCACCATCAGGCCATCTGCATCAGCAGCGCAGAGGTACACCGTGTCGTGACTGACTGGCAGCGCCCGGGGTGGCAGTGGAGCAGCGCGGTCCGTGATGCCGGCCGCAGCAGTGCGGATGGCCTCAGCCCCCAGCAGCTCCGCAGGACTGACGCGCATGGCTTGGGGATCGGCAAAGTGATCAAAGGCCGCGCGAATGGCGATTTTCATGGCTTCGGCGGCCACGTGAATGGCGGCTGCTGAATCCAGTTCAGCAATCTCATGGTGAGCCAGAATGGCTAATGCGATCTGGGCCGCCAGACCTTGTCCGTTAGGCGGAATTTCGTGCAGGGTGATATCCCGATACGCCTGGCTCAGGGGACTAACCCACATGGGTTCATGTTCGGCCAGATCAGTGGCGCGCAACAATCCACCGGCTGCTTCGCTGGCGGCGCTGATCCGTTCGGCCAGCTCGCCGCGATAGAAACTTTCGCCAGCGGAGTCTGCAATGCTTTCCAGGGTGCCGGCAAGGTCCGGCCGTTTAAACAGATCACCCGGGCTGGGTAGCGGTCCAAAATGCCGGGTAAATTCTTCGAACCTGCTGAACATCGGCAGGGACTGTGCCCACACCTCGCGTGTCACCGGGCCAACCTGAAAACCATCGCGCGCGTAGCGAATGGCATCGCTGAACAAGTCGGCAAATGGCAGTTTGCCGTAGCGTTGCGACAGCGCTACCCAGCTGCTGACGGCGCCGGGAACAGTCACCGTATCCCAACCGATCTGGGGCATCTGAGTGCGTCCGGCAAAGTGGTTCGGGTGCCATAAACGCGGTGACCGGCCAGACGCATTAATGCCGACCAGCTCGTGGCCATCCCAGAGAATGGCAAACGCATCGCTGCCTACGCCGTTGTTGCAGGGTTCAACCACCGTCAGTGTGATCGCGGCAGCCAGCGCTGCATCAACGGCATTGCCGCCTTGTTGCAAAACGCGCACGCCAGCCTGGGTAGCCAGGGGTTGTGATGTTGAAACCATATTGGCGGCCATCACCGGAGCACGGTTCGCCCGGTAGGGTAGATCAAAATTCACCCAGTCAGCTCCTTATAGTGATCTTCAGCGGACTGCGCCTGACACGTCGCCTGCGCAGATTGCGGCAGCGGGTGCACGCGTCGCCAGCCGCGTAGCGCGTTCACCAGATACAGTGCTTCAAGCTCCGGCAATTGGTCGAGCGGCAATGACCGCTCCCGCACCATCTGATGGTCTAGCAGATCAGCCCGCATGACACCGGGTAACAGCCCATCCTGAAGGGGCGGTGTCCACCATAGCCCCTGCCATCGATAGACCACGTTCGCGATGGTGGACTCTGTTATCTGGTGGTGTTCGTTGTACAGGAGCGTTTCACGGCCCGATGGGTTTTCCAGAGCCGTGTACAGCTGCCTGGCCGTTGTTTTGTGGTAGAGCAGGGGGCTGTTTGACGTGATCGGTTGCGTTGCTAATGGCACCTCAGTAGCAGGGGGGTTAGCTGGCAGATCGCTGTGGCTAAAGGTCAGCTCACCAGTTTGCGTCAGGGTGACGCGCAGCCGTTGTGGTGCGCGCGGCAGCGTGCTGATGTGCGCCCGCATAAAATCCTGTAAGTGCGCTTCGTCCAGCTTAAACCCAAAGTATGCGGCGCTGCGCCGCAGGCGCTGTACGTGCGCGTCCCACAGGTAGATATTGCGCCCGGTCCAGCGCATCGTTTCCAGAAGCGCAAAATCATCTTCGTGATCGACGCGATGGAACAGCACCTGACATTTAGCATGCAGCTCGTCCCACTCCCGGTTTGCAGCTGAGTCGGCCACAATGCCGGAGCCCACACCGTACACGGCGCGGCGGTTGGACTTGTCCAACCAGGCAGTGCGAATGGCGATATTGAAGGTGGCCTGGCGGCGCGGCGCAACCACACCGATGGCGCCGGTGTAGACCTCGCGTGGAGCATCTTCCAGCTCAACGATACGCTGCATGCTGGCAGCCTTGGGTGCTCCGGTAATGGATGCGCCGGGAAACAGCGCACTCATGATGGTACGCAGGTCACCCTGCGTGCTGGCCCGCACGGTGGAGGTCATCTGCCAGACGGTCGGGTACCGCTCAATATCGAACAAGGCTGGAACGTGCACGCTGCCCGGCGAGGCGATGCGACTGAGGTCGTTGCGTACCATGTCGACAATCATCAGATTTTCCGCGCGATCTTTGCTTGATGCGGCCAGGCGTTGCTTGTTGCGCTGATCCTGGCTTGACTCCGGCGCCCTTGCAGCAGTGCCTTTCATGGGCTTGCATTGGATTTGTGTGCCATTCAGCTGAAAAAACAGCTCTGGCGATGCACTTGCGATGGCAAAGTTGTCGGTATCGATGAAAGCGCCGTAGGGGGCCTGGTGGGCAAGCAATGACAAGAGTTGGGTAACATCTACCTCTTCTGCGCGCAGGCGCTTGGTGTAATTGACCTGATAGAACGCGCCGTCGCGGATCTGTGCGTGCAGTTGATGGATGATCTCCGCGTAGTCACCGGCGTTCTGCAGGCCCTGCCATGTTGGTTGTTCATGCGCTCCCGGCTGGCTACCGCGCAAGCGGGTCAACATCTCACTCTGGCTTACCTGAGTCGGTTGCGGGCACAGGGCAAACCAGAGCAGTGGCAGGGTCGGGTTGAGGTGTGTTTGCAGCGCGCTGTCAAACGCACCGGCTGCCTCATAGCTGATATAGCCTATGGCGTGCAGGTGATCCTGCTCAACCCGGTGCTGCAATTCACTTAAGGCCGGCGCAACTTCTGGGATGTGGTGTGCACTGATGATGGCCACTGGATTCGCGTAGCAGGACCAGCGCGGTTCTCCGCTTTGATCCTCCGCGCTGCGGAAATAGGCCCTGACTGACATGACGGGTGGGTTGGTCCGGCTTGCACAAAGAGCGGATTATCTGGCCTCGTTTGCACTGGAGCAAGTAGATTTGCGGGGTGACGTAGCAATACCAATTCGGCGTACACTAGGTAAGCTTTGATTTCTGGAGAGCACATGATGAGCACCCGATCTACTTTGTTTCTGCAGACACTGTTCCCGCAGCCCCCTTTCTTGAAGAACCTTTTCTTGAAGAACCTTTTCCTGAAGAACCTTGTCCTGAAGAACCTTGTCCTGAAGAACTTGGGCCGGCGACTGGGCAGCGTGATATTGCTGCTCCTGCTGCCCCTGTGCAGCCAGGCCATGATTCACGATCCGCGCGCCATCAGCGCAGATCCGGCCACTGCAACCACGCCCATCGCCCCCCGCTTGGCCGGATTGGGTGACTATGGCTTCCAGGTGACCACCTCTGTGGCCGACTCACAGTTCTTTTTTAACCAGGGCCTGCGGCTGACGTACGGTTTTAATCACTCGGAAGCGTTGCGCAGCTTCAAAGAAGCGGTGCGGCTTGATCCCGGAAACGCCATGGCTTACTGGGGGTGGGCACTGGTTCTGGGACCTAACTTGAACCTGCCCATGCAGGCTGCAGTGGCGGAACAGGCATTTGCGGCTGTCCAGTCTGCCCTGCTGTTGCGCGACAATGTCAGTGCGCGAGAACGCGCGTTCATTGATGCCCTGGCCACGCGGTACGCGCCCACCGCCCTGGAAGATCGCTCAGCGCTGGACGCTGATTACGCGGCTGCCATGGCGGAACTGGTGGCGGCCTTTCCTGACGACCTGGATGCGGCGACGTTATACGCCGCTGCACTGATGAATCTTTCCCCATGGAACTACTGGGCCAAAGATGGTTCACCGCTGACCCATACCACGTTGCTGGTTGACACACTGGTAAGCGTGATTGAGCGTAAGCCTGATCACCCCGGAGCGCTGCACTATCATATTCATGCCGTTGAAGCGGCGCACCCAAGGGACGGTGAAGCCAGTGCTGATGCGTTGGGCCCGCTGATGCCGAACGCCGGACATATGGTCCATATGCCCTCCCACATTTATATGCGCGTGGGCCGTTATGCGGACGCTTACGAGTCGAACCGGTTGGCTGCGCAAGCTGACTCGGCCTATATCGCCCAATGTAATGCCCAGGGCATTTATCCGCTGAACTACTACCCCCATAACCTGCACTTCCTGGTGTGGGCGGCCATGTTCCAGGGTCGCAGTGCTGATGCGCTGGCAGGTGCAAGGGAAGTACAGAGCAAAATTCCGGTGGATATGCAGGGCAATGCTTTTGGCGCGTTTGAAACTTTCCTGTCTCAGCCGCTGTATGTGATGGTGCGTTTCGGCATGTGGGCGCAGATCCTTGAGGAGCCGGAACCTGCTGCGGGAAATCGATTTATGCAGGGTGTCTGGCACTATGCCCGAGGCATGGCCTATAGCCAGACTGGTAAAGCCCGCAGCGCCAGGCGCGAACTACGCGCTTTGCGGCAGACGCTGAATGCGGTGGGGGATGACTACTTTATCGGCTTTGGTACCGCACCCACTTTGCTGACCATTGCGGAACACCTCCTGGCGGGTGACGTGGCAGCCCAAAAAGGTGATGACAGCCAGGCGGTTGCGCTGCTCAGCAGAGCCGTTCGTCTCGAAGATTCGCTGCTGTACAACGAACCACCGGACTGGTATTTCCCCACCCGGCATGTGTTGGGCGCAGTGTTATTGGATGCTGGCTACCCACGCGAGGCGGAGGTGATTTACTGGGAGGATCTGCGCAAGAATCCGGGCAATGGATACAGCCTGTTGGGATTGCAGCAGAGCCAGCAGGCGATCGGTAATGAGGCCGCTGCTGTGGCCACGGCGGCGCAGTTCAAGACCAGCTGGTCCGCGGCGGACGTAACACTGCAATCCTCGCGTTTTTAGCGCCTGAAGTTAACAAATTGTAAGGTGGACGCGTACGAGGTCTGCTAGAATCGCTCGCTTTTTGTTGTAGTGCGTCTATGGATCTGGTGGTCGGTCAGCGTTGGGTAAGTCAAACCGAAACGGAACTTGGTTTGGGTATTGTTGTTGGCATGGAAGGACGCCACGTGACAGTGCGCTTTCCCGTTGCTGAAGAAGACCGGGTATATGCCAGCCACGACGCGCCGCTGGCGCGGGTGATCTACCAGGTTGGCGAGACCCTGCTGGATGCGGAGCAGGTGGCGCGGGTGGTCACCGAAGTGGAAGATCTGGATGGTCTGAAATTTTATCTCACCCAGGACGCTGACGGTGCGGAAAAGGTGGTTCCGGAAACCCAGATATCGGGTCTCGTCCAGCTCAGCTCACCCTCACAGCGCTTGTTCAGTGGCCAGTTTGATAAAAACGCAGAATTTCAATTGCGGGTCAGCACCCTGAATCAACGGTTCCAGTTGGAACAGTCTCCAGCCCGGGGATTACTCGGCCCCCGTACCAGTTTGCTGCCACATCAGGTTTACATCGCCCACGAGGTAGCCGGTCGTTATTCACCCAGAGTGTTGCTGGCGGATGAGGTGGGTCTGGGCAAAACCATTGAAGCGGGCATGATTCTGCATCAGCAGTTGCAGACCGGTCGTGCTGAACGGGCCTTGATTGTTGTGCCTGATGCTTTGCTGCATCAGTGGCTGGTTGAGATGTTGCGTAAATTTAGCCTGCACTTTGCGTTGTTTGATCATGAGCGTTACGGCGCCCTGCTCGAAAGTGGGGAAGCGAATCCATTCGAATCCGCGCAACTGGTGTTATGCGGTGTCAGTCTGTTAGTTGAACATGAAGAGATTCAGCAGCATGCGTTAGAAGCAGACTGGGATATGCTGATCGTTGATGAAGCTCACCACCTGGCATGGACACCTGACGCTGCCAGTCCAGCTTATCGGGTTGTGGAGGCACTGGCCGCGCGCTGTGCCGGTTTGCTGCTGCTCACCGCAACCCCGGAACAGTTGGGCGTAGCAGGCCACTTTGCGCGTCTGCGTCTGATAGATCCATCGCGGTTCACTGATATGCAGAGTTTTCAAGATGAGCAAGCCCAGTATGTCGAGTTAAATGCTCTGGTGCAGCAGATCCGTAGCGAGCAACCGCTGACAGCGGTACAAACCCGGTTGCTGGCGCAGTTGACCACGGATACCCAAGCTGCACCCACTGAACTGATTGAGCAATTGCTTGATCGGCATGGTACCGGCAGGGTGCTGTTCCGTAACACGCGTGCGGCCATAGCCGGTTTTCCGCGCCGCCTGGTAGAAGGTCATGCGCTGGAAGCGCCTGAGGAGCTACCTCCGGGTGTCGTTTATACGGGGCTGCAGCCGGAACGCCACCTGCGTGAGCTCGGCATCGCCTGGCTTCGCGCAGACCCGCGCGTGACATGGCTGGAAGCTTTTTTTAAGGCGCATCGCCAGGACAAAGTGTTGTTGATCTGTGCTGATGCTGAAACCGCTGTTGACCTGGAGAAGCACCTGCACTTGAACGTGGGTATTCGCAGCGCCGCCTTCTACGAAGACCTCTCGATTATTGAGCGTGATCGAGCAGCCGCCTACTTTGCTGAACCTGAAAACGGGGCGCAGGCGTTGATCTGTTCCGAGATTGGCAGTGAAGGACGAAATTTTCAGTTTGCCCACCAGCTGGTTCTGTTTGACTTACCGGCCAATCCAGATCTGCTTGAACAGCGCATTGGCCGGCTCGATCGAATCGGCCAGACCAAAGATATTCAGATCCATGTTCCTTTTGTTCGCGGTACCGCCCAGGAGGCGCTGTTTCGCTGGTACGCTGATGGCATGGATGCGTTCTGCCACAGCTTCTCTGCCGGTCTGGCCGTACTGGATCATTTCAGCCCGCGTCTGCAGCCGATGCTGGAAGCGCCTTTTGTTGAAGCAGACCTCCTCAGCTTGATTGACGAGACCCGCAGCTTCACTGATCAGCTGCGTGAGCAGTTAAGTGCCGGACGTGACCAGCTGCTGGAAATGAACTCCTGCAAACCTGATGTTGCCAGCGCGGTGATTGAATCGATCCGTGCCAGCGAACAAAACGAACAGCTACAGGATTATATGACAGGCGTATTTGATACCTTCGGTGTGGAACATGAATACCACTCTGAACACAGCCTGGTGCTTACGCCGACTGAGCATATGTTAACCGGCCAGTTTCCGTTGCTTGGTGATGACGGTCTAACCGTGACTTTTGATCGTGACAAAGCTCAGGTCCGCGAAGATATGGAGTTTCTCTCCTGGGAAAGTCCCATCGTCTCGGGTGTCATGGAGCTGGCGCTCGGTTCTGAGTTAGGTAATACGGCGATCGGTACGTTGTCGCTGAAGTCTTTTACCGCGGGCACTTTGCTGCTGGAGTGTTTTTATGTCATGCAGGCACGCGC
>JBCCUW010000030.1:0-16740 GCA_039196385.1 Pseudomonadota bacterium | reverse complement strand
TGGCAGCGTTTCAACAAATCAGTCCACGGGCTGAGGTGCCGGTATTCGTGCATGGTGATTTAAGCATCTATGATTCTTCCATCATCCTTGAGTACATCGAGGAGCAGTGGCCAGCGCCGGCCCTCCTGCCTGCAAAACCTCAGGAGCGGGCCCGGGTGCGCCTGCTGGAAGAGGTGATGGATACCCACTTTGAGGCCAATACCTGGGGTTTGGGAGAGATCACCTTTTTTGGTCGCGCACAGGGAGAGCAGGCCGTTGCTCTGCGCGCGTTTGCTGAAAGCGAAATAAACCGCTGGTACACCTGGCTGGACCAACAATTGGGTCAGGCTGACTGGTTTAATGGGGCATCCTTTGGCTGGGGGGATATGGCGGTGGTGCCTTTTGTGCATGGCGCGGTCAGATTTGACATTCAACCGGCTGCCGACTCAGCGCTGGCAGCTTGGTATACGCGGGCCAGTGAGCGTGACAGCGTGATCCAGTGCCGGACCGCTGCGGAAGGTGCTGAATTGGACAGTGCCACCATGACTGCCGCGATAGCGCAGGGATTTCGGCGCGAATACCGAGACCATCGGCTGGAGTGGATGGTGCGGGCGGGTGGTCTGAATATTGTGGAGGCTGGTATTCGTGCTGACAATTTACGCTTTCACGAAGCTTTCCTTTGATCCACCGGCTTGCTGTCAGGCCACGCGGGTTAAGCCGTCATCGAACCGCAGCCGGGCTGCATAACCCGACGCATTGCTTTCGTGCGAGTAGTGCCAGCCCATTCTGTCCGCGATCTTGCGCACCAGGGTTAATCCCAATCCGTCTGTTGGTTCTGCGTCCTGGGTTCCGCTGACTCGATTTTCAATGGCCACTTCCCGCTCTCGTATCGTGATTGCCACCGTGCCTTTGGCGGTGTGCTCAAACGCATTTCGAATCAGGTTAGCCAGCGCGATATCGAGTGCCTGATCGGCTAACAATTGTTTAGGCTGCGAACGCTGGTCGGCAATTTCGATTGCATTTTCCCGTAATAGATTGCGGTGGTCTTCAACAAGTCGATGAACAACTGCGCCGAGATCTACCTGTATTGGCGCCAGCAACTTGTCGTCATCGCGGCTCAACCACAGCAAAGCATCAACGATCCGCTGCATTTTCAATGCAGCCCGCTTAATGCGCTCGTGCGGCTCGCTGACACCCTGACTCTGCACCTGGATCAGATCAAGATTTGTGCGGATGACTGAGATCGGCGTTCTGAGTTCGTGGCTAGCGTTGCGTACGAATTCGGATTCTCTGGCCAACGCGGCGGTGATGCTGTCAATAGACTCTTTCAGCTGTGTACCGACTTCGTTAAATTCGCCGTAACCGAAACTCGGTTGGGTCAGATGGTCGCCAGGCGCTAATTCCCGTGTCCACTTGGACATGCGTCGTGTACGTTGCGCAATTCTGTGCAGCAGGAACAGGGTGGCCAACCCCCACAAGATGAGAAACCCAGCGCCGACGTTGCGGGTGAGCTCCAGATACTCGTTGAGCTGATCGAAGGCGCCACCCTGACGCTCAAGGACAGACTCACGCACTCGAAAAACGATGATGAGCTGCTGGCCGCCGGCAAGATCGTATGGCATCAACAGGATGGAGATTTCTTCACCGTCCTCTTCCAGGTATCCCCTGGTGTACACGCGCTTGTCACGCAGCGGCTGCAGGTCGGTGTAAAACTTGGCTATTTCTTCCGGCAGCGCGGCAAAACCAATATAAGCTTCGATGCCGCGATCTTGCCCGTTGTCGGTAACGTCGACACCGCGCTCCAGTTGTGCAGCAATTTGTTTCGCCTGGGTTTCCATGAATACACTGGCCGCCTGCTGCGCTCCGTTCCACAGATAAAAAGGCAGCAAGTAGCTGTACACCGCAACCAGGATCATGACCTGGAGCACCAAAAACAGCGCCAGTTCTTTTTTCAGAGTCCACTTAAACTTCATCATCGCTCCTGATTCTCACCCCGCGCCCTTTGATGGTTTCGATCATGGGTAGATCGCAATCTGCGTCTACGGCTTGTCGGAGCCGGTGCAGGTGCACGCTTAAACTGTTGCTGTCTGGAGTTTCATCACCCCAGACTGCTCGTGCAAGCTGAGCGCGTGACAGGGTTTCCGGGCTGGCTCTGGTCAGTGTTTCCAGCAGCGCCCATTCGATGGGTGTCAGATTGAGCCGGCGGTCGCGCACAAAGGCTTCCTGACGTTGATAGTCCACGTTCAGCAGGCCAATCTGTCTGGTATTCACCAGGCTGCTGCGCCGTCCGCTTAATGCACGGATGCGCGCAATCAACTCCTCGCTCGCAAAAGGTTTGGTGAGATAGTCATCGGTGCCGGCGTCAAAACCGGACAGTTTATCGTCGAGGCTGTCGCGGGCGGTTAACATCAGAATGGGTGTGGCGGAGCCCGCGTTACGAATCGCCTCACACACTGCCAGACCGTTTAAGCCGGGCAGAGACACGTCCAGTACAATCACGTCATAATCCTGATCTGTGGCCAATTGCAAACCGGTCTTGCCGTTGCCGGCGTGGTCGCAATCGATTTCGAACAGCGTAAGGTAGTCGACCAGTGATGCAGAAAGGTCAAGGTCGTCTTCGATGAGTAGAATATTGAGGCGCATCGTCATGCCCGCCTTAATGTGTTGAGTCCCCCGACGCGTCTGCCCAGGTGTTGCAAGTCTTCTGCGATCATCACAAGGACAGGAATCAGGATCAAGGTGATCAGGGTCCCCAACAACACGCCATACGCCAGACTGGCCGCTGCAGGTTTCAGATACGCGCCGTGCACCGACGTGTTGGCAATGAGTGGTACCAGCCCGATATAGGTGGTTAACGAGGTCAGAATAATGGCACGCAACCGTTCGGATGCAGCGCCCAGGATGGCGTCGATGGGACTGTCGCTGACCAGCCGGGCACGGTAGCGCGAAACCAGTAGCAGGCTGTCGTTGATGATCACGCCACCCAGCGCCAGTACCCCAAACAGCGATAACAGGCTGAAAGACAGGTCGTGCAACCAGTGGCCGACAATGGCACCGCCAACGCCGAAGGGGATCACCGCCATGATCAGCAACGGTGCGCTGTAACTCTTGAGCACAATGGCAAGCAAAGCGTAAACGCAGACCAGGGCAATGCCGGCAATCTGGGTCATGGAAGCACGGATGATGGCGGCTTCTTCAGCTTCGCCGCGAAAGTCTACGCGGACCTGAGGATAAGCGCGCCGCAAAGGGGCGATGAGGGTGCTTTCGATCTGGCTGACCACGGCATCGGGTGAGCTGACTGTCTTGTCTACCTCCGCGCTGATCCAGACTGCAGAGTGATTGTTGATGCGGGTGCGTTCCACCACAGGGTAGGTGGTGGTTGCCACAGCCACAGTGCTCAGCGGTACGGTGGTACCCGCCGGGGTACGCACCCGCATGTCCCAGAGATCTGTCGTACTGGCGCGTGCCTCCTCGGGATAGCGCACCCGCACCTTCACCTCATCCCGGCCGCGCTGAATGCGCTGGGTTTCAAAGCCGAAGAAAGCTTGTTGCAGTTGTTGCGCAAGGTCCTGTGTCGTCAACCCCAGGGCGCGTCCCTGGTCGGTGGGCTGCAGATGAATTTCCGCCGCACCGGGATTCAGATTGTGGCGCAGGTCGCGCAGCTCAGGCAGCGGACTCAGTTGCGCTAACAGCGCCCGGCCGGCGGCCTGCACCTGGCCGTAGTCGACACCTTTCAATTCAATACGCAGCGCCTCGGGTACCAATTCTTCAAACTCCAGATCCAGGCTGGCAACGCCTTCCGGGAGCCCGATCTCGCGGCGCCATGTTTCCGCAAAGTCGCGCACGGCAACGGTGTTTTCAGGATGCAGCGCGACCGAAGCGTAACCCTCAAGATCTCCGGTCATGCGGACCAGTAGATGTTCCAACACGGGGGCCTGGGCTTCTTTAGAAAGTGACGCGGCCGCTCGATGGGCCGCCGTTTCGAGTCGCGCAAGAGCGCGCTCCGTATGGCCGTAACTACCGTCCGGAACAATTTCCACCTCAGCGTGCACGACTGTCACCGGAATAGAGGGAAAAAACACTGTACGCACGTGGCCCAGACTGACCAGCCCGACGGCCAGCGTCCAGGTGCCCAATAGTAACATCAGCGCGCTGTAGCGGTGTTGAATGGCGTGTCTCAGCAGCGGTAGAAAGAGTTGTTCACGAAAGCGCTCCAGCTGCGCGTTGGCTGCCAGGCGCAGTCGGTGTGTCATCCCCGTGCCACTGGTTTGCTGCACACGCCGCAGGTGGGCGGGTAATATCAGCTTGGACTCAATCATCGAAAACGCCAGGCAGGCGGCTACAACCAGAGAAAACTGGCCGAAGACAAAGCCAAACTCACCTTCGACCGCCGCCATTGCGGCAAAAGCAATGATGGTGGTTGCACCGCCGATCAGGGTGGGCATGGCCACGCGATGGACCCCTGCAACGGTGGCGCTCTCAACAGGGTTAATGCTTCGATGGGTATAAATACTCTCACCCACCACAATGGCGTCATCAACAATGATGCCCATCGCGACGATAAAGCCAAAGGTCGAAACTTCGTTTAAGGACAGCGCAAAAAAAGGCTCACCCATGGCGAACAGGGCGCCCGCAAAACAGATTGGTAAGCCCATGGCGACCCAGAACGCCACGGTCGGTTGCAAAAAAACGCTCAGCAACAGGACCACCAGCAGGATGCCCAACAAACCGTTCAACACCAGCATCGACAGCCTGGCTTCAATCGATAAGCTTCGGTCATCCCAACTCACAAGCTCGACGTTGTGTGGTAAGCGACCGGAGTCTCGCCAGCGCTGCACCACGGCATGCGTCTGCTCAACCACCTCAAGCACGTCGGCTTGCTGGTCAATCGCTACGCGCAATCCGATTGATGGTTTGCCCTGAAAGCGCAACCATTGCTGCGGCGAGTTTGCGTAGCCGTCGCTGATTGTGGCCACGTCGTCTAAGCGCAAGCGGCTGCCGTTGCCATGATCGCGCAACACAATGGCGCCAAATTGTTCTGCGTGATAGCGAGGTGCATCAGCGGTTAACTGCATGGTCAGATTGGGATCGCGGAGCACACCGCTGACATCAGTGGTAGATTCATTGAGAACCGCCTGGGCCAAGTCGGCCAGCTCCAGATTGTGCGCGTGCAGCGATGCTTCGTCCGCTTCGATGGCAATTTCGGGGGTCCGTATACCGTGCAGATGTACCCGCGCGATACCTGTCTGGGCAAGCAGGTCATCACGGAGCGACTCAGCAAGGGCGGTCAGCGTGTGCAGCTCTGCGTCGCCAAATACCTGCAGTCGAATGGCGGTCTCTTCCCACTTCTGCTCGCGTACGATCGGTCGCTCAGCTTTGCCCGGTAACGTGGCTATGGCGTCAATTTCCGCTTTCACATCATCGAGCAACTTGGTCAGCTCTGTATCGACCGTTTTGCGAATGGTTGTGGTCGTACCTCTCCGCGTCGACGTGGAACTCACCTCCTGGATGCCGTTGACGTTTTCCAGCGCCTCCTCAATTTTAAGTGCAATATTCTCCTCAGCCTGTCGCGCTGAGCCACTTTCATAGAACACGCTGATGGTGATGCGCGAGGGCGGTGGGTTGGGAAAGGTTTCTTTTCGCAGGTCATACAGGGTTAACAGGCCCAAACCGATGATGGCGCACATCAGCATGTTTGCGGCTACGGGATTTCTGACGAACCACGCAATCATGGTTGAAGCAGACCTGCTGGCCGGTCCAGGGGCGCGGTGCGTACCCGATCCCCCATATTAAAATTTGCCAGTGGCCGGACCACAAACTGTATCGGTCCGGAAAAATCGTCCACCACCAGCAAGATTTCGTCATTCAGGTGCGCAACCGTGTCAGGGCGCGCGCGCGCCAGAAGACTCTCGTTCACCCACCAAACATGGCCTTCTGCGCTCAGCGCGCTGGCGGGCAAACGATAAGCATCGGTGTAGGTTCTGGTTGGAATATCTGCGGCAACAAATGTCCCGGGGTAGAGCGGTGGTTGACGTTCAAGGGGATGGTCGACCGCAACGACCAGTCCCCGTTGCCGGTCTTGTGCGTCTACGTGCTGGTCGGTGCGGAGCAGGTAACCCGTCCAGGTGTGGCCGGTTTCCGGCGATCTGAGAGCGATATGCTGCAGTTGTTGCAGATCCAACTCCCGCCATTGGCTGGCGGCCAACGGGATGCGCGCCTCAACGCGATCTACGCTGGCTATTTTGAAGGTTGGTGTGCCAACCGTCAGAACGTCTCCCACAGCGGCGCTGCGTTCAACGACAATGGCATCAAATGGGGCGCTCAATTCTGTCAGCTGCAGGTTGTTTTGCGCGTTGCGCAGTCGTGCTTCTGCCGCAAGGATAGCCTGCCGGGCCAGTTCCAGCTGGGGTACACGTAACGCCAGATCACTGGGTTCGCCGGCAAAGTTTGCGTTGTCCCACTCTTCCCGGGCGCGATCAGCCTGCCGTGATTCCTGTTTCCATTGGAGCTTTGCGTCGGCAACCCCCTGCTGCGCTTCTGCCACGGCCATGCGGTAGCTGACATCTTCGATTTTCAGCAGCACATCGCCGGTGCTCAGCCGCATACCACGCTCGGCGTTAGCCGACGTTCGCACGACGCGCCCGCTTACCTGGCTGGATAACTGCACTTCGAATCTCGAACGCATTTCACCAAAGGCAGTGATCGTACCGGAATGAGCACCGGGAGAGCGGTCAATCACGCTGATGGTCGGTGTTATTGGTGTTTGTGGCGCTTCAGTCAGTGTGTCATCGTGAAACGTCCCGCTGGTCCAGGCCAGGGCGGCGAGGAGGAAGAATCCCGCCACCAGTATACTGCTGATGTGCCTGGTCATACCCCAAGACCCAACGCAATGGCCAGGTCGATCCGGTTCTGCTGGCGTTGCAGCTTTGTGTTCAGCAGCTGGACTTCCGCGTCATAGTACGTCTGTTGAGCATCCAGCAGGTCGAACACGTTCACCAGGCCGTCCCGGTAGCGAGCTTCAAATAAGGTGCGATTGTTGGCGGCATGACCTTGCGCCTGTGCGCGGGCATCCACCTGCCGGGTCAGCGACAATTCCTGATCCATCGCGTCTTCGACTTCGCGAAGTGCGTTTAGTATTTCGCTGCGATAGCGCCAGATTAGACGCTCGGTTTCGATGCCCGCGCGGGCCTGCGCGGCGCGGAGTTGTCCGCCGCGAAAGATAGGCAAGGCAGCGTCTGCAATCAGATTGGATATGCCGGCGATGGATAAAGCCTGCGCCGGAGAAGTGCCGCTGCGTGTGTGGTCCAGCACAAGCGACAAACTGGGGAGCCTGGCCCGTTGCGCTGATGTCGCGTCAGCGTGCGCAGCCTGTATGCGTGCGTAGGCTGCCTGAATGTCTGGTCTGGCAGCCATGACATTTAGTGGCACAGGCTCTACCGGCAAGACAACCTCGACGCGCTCAGGCAGTCTGAGTGATACATCGTAGTCGCCCAAAAATACTTTCAAAGCCCTTTGTGTCTGTGCCAGCGACGCTTCGCGGTCAAATCGTTGCGCGCGCTGTTGCTGGAGTATGGTCCGAGCGGCCTCCAGATCAGCCAGGCTGCCGAGACCCGCCAGATAGCGTTCACGAATGAAGCTTTCATTCAGCGTTGAACTGGCTATGCGCCGTTGGTCAATCTGTAGTGTCTGCTTGAGCGTCAGGACGTCGAGCAAAGTTCTGATGACATTAGCGGCCAGGGAATTCCGGGCGGCGGCGAGGTCCGCCTGGGAAATACTGAGGGTGTATTGACTTGAAGTCACTTGAGCGCGCAGCCGGCCCCATAGATCCGCCTCCCAGCCCGATATCAAAGCCCATGAACCTGAGCTGGAGGTGCTGCCCGCGAAACGCTGGCGTCCGGCTGAGCCGCTCAGGTCCAGGCTCGGCCACAGGACGCTGCGGC
Source organism: Pseudomonadota bacterium (assembly GCA_039196385.1). Lineage (GTDB taxonomy): Bacteria > Pseudomonadota > Gammaproteobacteria > Pseudomonadales > Azotimanducaceae > UBA4421. The sequence goes on along the minus strand of JBCCUW010000030.1, from coordinate 8,821 downwards.
TGCTGCGAAGCAGGGTTTGTGCTTCCTCGACGCGCAGCACGGTGGTTTGTAGATCCGGGTTCTGGGCCAGTGCCCGACGCATTAACGTGTGTAGTGCCGCGCAATCAGTCAGTGCCCACAGATCGGGCAGTTGCTCACCCGCAGAAACAGGCGTTTGCCAACTGTCTGGCGTGGCAGTGGGTGCCACAGCCTTGGGATTTGTGGCGCACCCTGATGTCAACAGCAGCGAGAGATGGATGATTAATAATCGATACGTCACCAATAAGCGCTCTAGATATTTGATCTTTGCCAGCGCACTCGCCGGGAAAGGGCGTAACCCGGCGCTGTACTGTTGCCAGAACTTACCGTGACGTGGGTTAAGATTGTGTTAAGTTGTCAGAATTCGAGCTCCATGGATACGCCGACGATGCGCGGTTCGTTGATTTGGAAGCGCGCGTTGGGTCTGACGTCCAGCGCGCCGGTTGCCGGGTCGATGCCGGCAAATTCGAGTCGAGTTGCGAAGCGATCATCCAGCAGGTTGTTGGCAAACAAATAGGTATTGATATTGCGCCAACGCATGCCCACGCGTGCATTCACAACAACAAAGCTATCCAATGCATTCACGCTGAGGTTGGTGACATCTGATTCTCGATCGCTTTGGTAGCTGGCGGTCCAGTTTGTGTAGAACCCTGAACTGTGTTCATAGTTGAGTCCGATCGAGGCAGATACTTCAGGTGCGGCAGGAAAGGCGTTACCGCTCAGGTCGGTAAACTGGCCGCTTGGGTCCAGCGGGGCAAAAGGGAAATCAGTGAACTCAGTTCTCAACAATCCCAGCGAGCCGAACAGGTCAAGCTGACTATTCGGCTTGAAACTGGTGCTCAGCTCAAGTCCGTAAACAGTAGATTCTCCGGCGTTATCAACAAAGGCATCCTGAGCCAGCGGGTTACCGGATGCCCCGGGTATGGTCACCTGCTGGTCCGTCCAGTCCAGGTAAAACACATTTGCGTTCACGGTTAGTCGATTGTCGTACCACTCGGAGCGAAAGGCGAGTTCGTAGTTGGTCACAAACTCGGGGTCAAATTCGACTGGTGTCAGTACGCCGGTGCCGGGCAGGGCCACTAATTCTGCCCCACCCGCGCGGTATCCTCGCTGCACGGCGAATGACAACGAGCGTTTGGCGTCGAAGCGATAGGTGACCCCTGCGCGCGGCAGAAATGCTTCAAACTCTGCCGGCGTGGATGGCTCACCTGCCACCGGCAACAGTGTGCTGCAGGGTAAAGCGCCAAATGGCGTTGTCACGATGCAGTTGGCCGGCGACGAAGTGGCGGTACCCTGGGAACCGGAATCAAAAAATTCCTCCCGGTCGTAGCGGGCGCCCAGATTAAAGGACCATTGATCATTCAGCTTGAACGTCACATCCGCAAAAATAGCGGTATTGTCGATTGTCTCCCGCTGCCTGCTGCTGGTGGTCACCGTTGCATCCGGAGGCGTGGCCGGGAACGGAAAAAGGGCGACCGGTAATTCAATATCAAATTGCCGCTTGGTTTCCTGATCAAAATAATAGGCGCCAAGCCAACCCGATACGCGGTCGTAGTTGAACGCCAGGCGTAACTCAGCGGTGGTCTGTTCGGTACTGTTGGGGCCCGAAAACAGCGCACAGCTGCCCGCGCGGGTATCGCAGAAATCACTCTGGCGAAATTGATCTTCGTAAGTTGCGATGCCAATCAGGGTCCAGTGTGGACCGAGCGATTGACTGATTTCCAACCCGAACAGGTCAGTTTCGGTTTCTTCGAAACGCACCCGCGTAAATGTTTCGTCACCATATTCGTCAAAATCTGAAAAGGTCGGATCGGTAAATGGTACAGGCGCAAAACGTGTATTGAACTCGCCGAAATCAGTTTCAACGCGCTCAACTTTCAACTCGGCGCGAAAGCCCGGCAGTGCTTCAGGCTCGATCAGCAATTTGCCGCGGTAAGTGTATGCGTCCTGAAATTCTTGCGGGAATCCGGTAACCACTTCTTCCACGCCGCCGTCGTAGGTTTGATAGTCCACGGCCAGGCGAAAAGCCAGCTGCTCATCAATGATAGGGCCGGACAAGGCCAATGACGCCCGCTCCGAATCTTCGCTGGCGAGCTGGCCCCGCAGGCGAAACGTCCAGTCGTAAGTCGGGTCGTTGGTTTGCATAATCAGCGCACCCGACAGCGCGTTGCGACCTTGTACAGTGGACTGCGGGCCCCGCAGCACTTCTACCTGTTGTACATCCCACAGCGACTGAGCACCATTCTGTGCATTGCCGGACAGGGGGGCGTTGTCCACATAGACATTGGAAGTCAGTCCGGTACCCGCAAAGCCTACCCCGGACTGACCAATGCCGCGTATGGAAAATGAAGTCTGGGCGTTAATGACTGAAACATTCGGCGTGCGTAAGATGATGTCATCGAGGGTAAACAGAGCATCCTGCTCAATGCGCTCAGCCGTATAGAGTGCCACCGAGGTCTGGGTCTCCTGCAGCGGCTTATTTTCTTTGGTGCCGTAGATAATCAGTTCTTCTATTTCCACTACCGGTTCAGCCTGCGATGCGGGTTCGGCTTGCAGCTGGCCGTTGTCAGCCAGGCGCAGCGCAAAAGCGGCATTGTTGATTACGAGCAGTTCCAAGCCGTTGCCGTCGATCATCTGAGCCAGCGCAGCGGCGGGCGCCAGGTTGCCCGATACAGCGTTACTGCGCAGGTCTTCGATACCCTTCGCGTCCGCTGATACGGTGCGCCGGGTGACGGCGGTAAACTCCAGCAAGGCTGCGTCGAGGGCCATCGCCGCGATATCGAAGTCAAATCGCTCATTCTCCAGTGCCTGCGCAAACAGTGGCGCTGGCCATAGCGCGATTGCGAATAACCACAGCAGAATGGATGTTCTGGCGTTTTGTTGTGTACCCTGCACGTATTGTCTCCATGTGTTCCCGGATTTGCCGCTGCGAACGCGGTGTCTCACCTGGTAAACGGTCTGGAAGAAAAAAACCCGTACGTGCGAGGGTTCAGTAAGCAGGCCTGGGAGGTAATTCGTGTTCGGGGCGAAGACGCAGAGTGTTGTTCGCTTGTGTAAATGCGATTCGGTGCGTCGCGAGAATCGAAAACAACCCGTCTTCAGCCTGTTCTGTGAAAAACATCCCGGACACCGTGCCTCGGTGGTCCTGCAACATCTGTGTATCCAACTGATACGGGGTGTAAGGTGCGAGATGGGTCAGAGCATCTATGATTGGACGGTTTTTGAAGACAAGCATGCCTTCACGCCAACGGCCGATTTCCTCCACCGAGCGGGGCATGATCGGCCCCAATTGACCGGATTCGGCGATGACAGCTTGGGCTGCAGCCAGCTTGGAAACACGTTCGTCAGCGCCTTTCACAGCCACATTGCCTTCGAGGACGGCCACTTCAACACGCCCTTTCTGGCGGCGGTCGACCACAAATTCAGTCCCAGTCACTTCGGTTTGTATCGCATCACTGATCACCGTAAACGGGCGGTTTGCATCAGCAGCAACCTTAAATGCGGCCATGCCTTCGCGCAGCCGGACGATTCTTGCATGGGTGCTGAATTCAACCTGTGCCGTGGTCCGCCAGCCAAGCCAGATGATGGAGCCATCTTCCAGTTCCACCTCTTTGTGGCTGGCTCCCCGGGTCATCAACTGCTGAGTTTGGATGTTGTTGTCCGCGTTGGCCAGCTGCGCCGGAACGTTGTCGTTTGCACCAAGCCAGAACCACAGGGTCGCGGCCACCGCCAATACGGTCGTAGCAAGCAAGCCGCGGGTTTCGGTTGCTTTCACCATGAACAGGTCGGCTTGATAAGAGATCCGCCGGATCAGCGAGGGCTGGGGACGCTTGATGCGGTTGGCCATCTGGTGAAAGCGCTCTGCGTGCGCGATGGCCTGAGCATGCGCGCTGGATTGTTCTCTGAATCGTTGAATCGACTGGCGGGTCAGGTCACTGGGTTGGGCAAGGTCAGCCTGCACCAGCGCTAGTGCCTGATCAACGAGTTTGCCTTTCTGTGTGGAATCCGGTGCCTGCATGCCAGCGTTTTGTCAGCAGTTCCTGGTGCCGTCATTATATGGACGATCACCGAGTTTCAAACCCGTAAGGATACCTGATTCAGGGCGTTTCGATGAAATGTCGAACGCGTTTGAAGCAGTGTCGTTTCGCCTTGGCCAGACGTTTTTCGACCGTGGACAACGAAACCCCCATGGACTCGGCAGCCGCGCTCTGGGTATAGCCTTCTACGGTGCAGAGAAAAAATATTTCCTGGCTGACCGGACCCAGCTCCATGACTGCCTCGAGCAGGCAATCGATAGCCTGTTGCCATTGCAGCGTGTCTTCGGGAGACGGGTAGTCAACGTTGTTCTGCAGACAGGCATACGCACCTTCGTTCGATTCACGCACCTGCTGTGATCGACTCATGTCTATGGCAGCATTTCTCAGCATGCGGCTGACATACTGTTGGGATGGGGCGATTTGCGCATCGAGCATTTTCGCAATCACCGTCTGCATCACTTCGTCGGCATCGAAGTCATGGCGGACCCAGCGACGCACGCTTTTTGCCAGCTGCCGATTCAGCAGCATGGTTTGCGGAGTTATGGTGGCATCGCTGCTCATCGGAGTGCTTCGAATCTAACTAATAATCATTCTTATTGATCCTAGCCTAGTCCACTTGCCAACGGGTTGTCTAGCGGCATCCTGATGGGCTTCGTTCGATTATAATAAGAAACGTATTGATAATAAGAATGATTATCATATACGATTGCATTTGGGGCGCATTATCGATCAGTAAAAGAGTGCCAAAGTAAGGCACCAACCACAGCCGTGAGAGAGCACCTGCTTACTGTGACGGGCGATGCGTTAGAAGTACGCCGAATTAACGCAAGATGGAGAAATTAATGTTTAACAAAACTCTGAATGTCATCGCAGTGCTTGCGATGGCACTGCTGCTGGGTGCCTGTGAGGGTGATGATGGTGACGATGGTGCTGCAGGACCGGCGGGACCGGCAGGACCGGCAGGACCCGCGGGAGACGCCGGGCCCGCAGGTGTACCGAGTTCGGTGACCTCCGCCGACGTGGTCCAAACCAACGCAAACATTGCCTACGCGGGTTACACGGACTCGCTGATTGGTGCTATTGCATTGCGCGAGGGCCTGCAGGAACTGGTGGACGACCCCACACAGGCGAACCTGGACGCGGCTAAGCAGCTTTGGCTGGACGCGCGCGAACCTTATGGACAAACCGAAGTGTATCGATTTCGCGTTGGCCCTATCGACGCCTTGCTCGATGACGGCAGTCTTGGCGCAGAAGGTGACGGACCGGAAGGTGCCATTAACGCCTGGCCGCTGGCTGAGGCGTTAATTGACTATGTGGCGAATGACGTGGACGGTGATCCAAACCCTGAAGTGCCATCAAGTACGGCGGGGATTGCAGGCAACATAATCGCAGACACAGCAGGAATGCCGGTCATTAACACGCAGGTCATTCGCGACAATTTTGAGTTGGGTGATGACGAGCGCAATGTGTCCAGCGGTTGGCATGCGGTGGAGTTTCTGCTGTGGGGTCAGGACCTGAATGCAGATGGGACAGGCTCGGGTCCGCGCGATGCAACGCCAGGCCAACGTCCGGTAACCGACTACGATTCCACCGGAGTCACGTGTACCAGTGGCGTGGGTGTGCCTGCCATTGCCGACATCTGTGTGCGGCGTGGCCAATATCTCCTGGCTGCGGCGGATCTATTGATTGAAGACCTCACTGCGGTCACTGACGCCTGGAATCCGAACATTGATGGCAACCATTACAGTCGCTTCACTGATCCGGCGATCACGCCGACGGATGTCGCGTTGGCCACTATTCTGGAGGGTATGGGACGTATGGGCTTTGGGGAACTCGCCGGTGAGCGCATGAATATCGCCCTGTTGACGAATAGCCAGGAGGATGAGCATTCCTGTTTTGCTGATAACACCCACCGCGACATTTTCCTGAATGCCAAGGGCATTCTGAATGCCTATCTGGGTGACTATTTGCGCGCCGATGGCAGCACCGTTTCCGGTGCCGGGATTGATGATCTGCTGCTGGCGGAAGGCTTAACGGACCTGGCCAACGATATGCGCGCCGCGCTGGAAGACACCATGCTGAAAGTCGGCGTAATTGATGATGAGGCCAAAAAGGGTATTCCCTTCGACAATCAGATTCAGATTGGTATCACCGAGCCGAATGTCAGCGGTGCGAGTCGTGCGCTGTCCAGCCAGACAGATGTTCTGGAGACGGTAATTACCGGCCTTGGGGTTTCCACTGGAGATCTGCGCCAAGACACCGAAGAAGACATCTGATTGAGCATCATGTAGTACCGGTCAGGATCTGTCGATGTTAATGAAAGCGGCCCTTTCTCTCCTGGTCGCCGCCGTGCTCAGCGCGTGTGGCGGTGGAGGAGGGGGTGGCGGTGGCGGCCCCTCTCCTACCCCGCCGCCGTCCACCAATCCTCCGCCTGAAGACCCCCCTCCGCAGAACGAGATTGTGGTTCCGGATCTGCACCCGTCGGAAAACCTGTCGGGTGGAGATGCGTCGACCGATCTGCTGAACGAGGATGCCTTTGGCCAGGCGCCGCGCGCGATTCAGACAGACTTTGCCAAAGACGCCAACTTCAAAGGGGGCAACGCAATTTTTCGCAACGATCATGAAGGGGAAGGCCCCATTCTGAACGCGCGCACCTGTCAGGGATGTCATGCGCGGGATGGTCGGGGCGCGGTGCCGCCCAATGCGGACACTCCAATGGACTCCATGTCGATCCGTCTGGGACTTGGGGTAGACGCGGATGGCCGGCTGATACCGGATCCTGTGTACGGCGGTTTGTTACAGACATTTGGCTTAGCCAGTTTCAGCGGTGAAATCGAAGACGGTCTGGCCAGTTTTGCCGGTGGCGCTGGCGCTGCCATTGGAGAGGGCTACGCCTTTATTGAATATGAACCAGTCCCCGGTACTTTCACTGACGGGACGGCGTATGAACTGCGCAAGCCAACCTACAAAATCCGCGACTTGAGTTATGGCGACTTTGCGGACGACATTACTTTTTCCCCCAGGCTGGCGCCGGCCGTGTTTGGCCTTGGACTTCTGGAGGCGATACCCGCAGCGGACATCCGGGCGCTGGCTGATCCGGATGACAACGATGGGGACGGTATCAGCGGGCGGGCTGCGGAGGTGTTTGATGCCACTACCGACGATCAGCGCCTGGGTAGAATCGGCCTCAAGGCCAGCGTTGGTTCGATCCTGCATCAGGCTAGTCTGGCGTACAAAAACGATCAGGGTGTGACAAGCCGCTTTGAACCGGAAGAGCCTTGCACGCAGAATCAGACGAGTTGCCTTCAGGTCGCGGCAACGGAGCCGGATCCGCACCCTGGCGGAGTAGATATCCCCGATATTGAAATGGCGCTGGTTGAGTTTTATGTGCGCACGCTCGCGGTGCCTGAACGCCGCGGTTATGACGCGGCAACCGAGACCTGGGAGCCGGAAGTCCTGGCGGGAAGAACACTGTTCTTCGAGGCCGGCTGTGGGCAGTGCCATCAGCAAACGTTCCAAACAGGTATCGCTCAGGGCAGCATCCTGGGTGATATTGATATCAATATTCTGATTCCCGACGCCGCGCCCATCGACGTGCTGTCGGAGCAAACCATCTTTCCGTACACCGACCTCTTGTTGCACGATATGGGTGGCGAATGTGAGGCCATTCGACGTGAGAGTGTAGACGGCAACACCTGTGGCGCTGGTGAAAACTGTGTGTGGGTGCAACGCTGCGAAGGGCTTGCTGACGGACGTGCTGAGGGTGACGCCACGGGTAGCGAATGGCGTACGTCACCGCTTTGGGGGCTGGGGCTTGTGCAAACAGTGAATGCGCGTGCCACCTATCTGCACGATGGTCGAGCGCGGTCCATCAGCGAAGCCATTCTTTGGCACGGCGGTGAAGCCGCAGCCAGTCAAAGCCGCTATGTCGACATGACCGCGACGGAGCGCCAACAACTGCTCGCGTTTCTGGAGTCGCTGTGAGCAGGCGAGCGTACATCTTCGTGATGAGCCTGGTGGTCATTTCTTTTTGCCCTCAGGGTTTGGCGGAGCCGCAAACACTGCCCAAACCCGGAGCCAGTTGGGAACGCATCAGGCAACCCGGCGGCACATTGATTGCGCCCGCACAGCATCTGAACTCTGAGGAGAAGCTGAAGTTTTATTCGGGACTGTCGTTTTTTAAGCAACCGTGGATCAGGGCGCCAGCGTCGACCACAGCCCGGGACGGTCTGGGTCCTATATTTAATGCCAATTCGTGTATTAGCTGCCATGTTAACGGGGGCAGGAGCCGTTCGCTGATTCACGATCCGAATACGTCAACCGCGGTTGTGCGAATCAGTGTGGTTGGACCCGATGGACAGGTGTTACCACACCCGCTGTTTGGTTCGCAGGTACAGACCAAGAGTACGTTTGGTTTGCCGGAGGCGCAAATCAGCGTTGTTACACACACCACATCAAAACAGGTTGCCGGACGTGAATACGTCTTACGCAAGCCGTCCGTTTCCTTGTCTTTCAATACCGGCGGAGAAACTAAGCCCGTCGCCGTGCTCAGCTCACTACGCCAGGCACCGTCATTGATTGGTATGGGCCTGCTGGAAGCCATCGAACAGGAGCGTCTGCAAGGGTTGGAAGATCCAAAGGACAGCGATGCTGACGGTATATCGGGCCGCATCCACTGGGTCAACGACCCTGTCCTTGGGCGCGCGCCGGGCCGCTTTGGTTGGAAAAGCCTGCATAGTACGGTCGCTGCCCAGAGCGGTAGCGCG
>JBCCUW010000029.1:0-16918 GCA_039196385.1 Pseudomonadota bacterium | reverse complement strand
GGTCATCTACATGGTGTTGTAGGGAATGTCCCCGTCTTTGTCGAAATCAAAAATCGACACAATATTGCTGTGGCGCAGGGTCTGGGATTTTGAGGCTTCTCTTTCCAGCGCGATAAACGCTTCCGGGTGCTGGCGAAAGTCATTGTTGAGTACCTTCACCGCCACATAGGGCTGGTTATCCCGGGCTTCAACCTTACGCAGGTCACGCGCTCGGAACACGCTGCCCCTACCGCCGCTGCCGAGCCGTTCTTCCAGCACAAAGCGGGATTTCAGGATACTGTTGACATCCACTTCAGGGGTGGTGTCTGTACTGTTGTCTTCATCGTCACCGGCAGTTCCCCGTTGCGAGACACTGTCATCGCGCCGATACACAGTCTCATCAGAGCGGAAAAGCGTTTCTTCACCCGCAGGTGTCTGGCTATCCGACCCCGCCGGGAGGTTGCTCGCAGCATCTGAAGTGTTACCGGGTTGCTCGTTCAGTTCATTCACGGCCCGGCTCCGCACGTGCTACAACAACGGAAATATTGTCTCTTGCTTCACCCTGCAGACACTCATCCAACAAGGTCGCGACCGCCTGGTCTACATCCAGCTGCAGCGCGTTGAACATGGTGTGCGGCATGACCTCGCGATAGAGCCCGTCACTGCAAAGCAGCAGGGTATCGCCCAGCCGGATATCAAACACCGCCACGTCAAGGTGCAGCTCGCTCTGACCACCCACCGCGCGGGTAATAATGTGCGTGTCAGCGTTCAGTGCTTCTTCTTCCGTCACACCACCCACATCAAGCAGGTCAGCCACCGGATTGTGATCACGGGTCACCAGCTCTATCTTGCGCTCCCGCAACCGGTATAGGCGGCTGTCTCCGGCCCACAGCGCCACCCCGACATGACCACGTGCAATGAGCACCACCACCGTGCTGCCAACCGTTTCGCCACCGCAGTTCAGCCGCGCGTGACGCCGCAACTCATCATTCACTTCCAGCAGGCGATCCTCAATCAGATCAACTGCTTCAGGCAATTCCATGTCCAGGTTGATATCCGCAAGGCAGCGCACGATGGACTCACTGGCAAACTCACCGGCGTTATGCCCGCCCATACCGTCCGCAACCGCCCAGAGCCCCGCGCCCGAAGAGCACAACACCGCGTCCTGATTGCGCTGGCGATAATTACCCTGATGGGTATCTGCTGAGCTCGACCAGTGCAAAGCTAACTCCGGTCCAATTGACGGAAGTGAATGGGTTCCGCCACCGACAGCGGTTGTCCCAGGCTGAGCCAGCCTGAACCCCACAGCCGGATACGATTGCGATGTACCCGCGTGACCGCTTCATCTTCCGTCTGCACATAGGTGCCATTGGTACTGCAATCGACCAGATAGAAGTCGTTGTTCTTATATTCGATGCGTGCATGAAAGCGGGAGGTCTGCGGGCTTTCGTAGATCAGATCGTTATCAGCGGACTTGCCCAGTTGCAGGGCACAGTTGGCCGCGTCAGCGGAATCAATCAGATCCTGGCCGGCGGGTAATTCTACTTTTGTTTCAGCAACCTCGAGCACCAAGCGAGGCATTGCAGGCGCTTCCATGCCGCAATCACCTGAAGTCTTATCGTGGAATTAGCAGGATAAAGGCTGTTAAAGGCAGAAAATGTGTGGCAGGTCACATGCCGATCAGTGCATAAAATTGAACATTTTGCGCCGGTATTGGGTTGCCATTGCGTTGCCCTTACCCAATACAGCAAAAATACGAATCATGGTTAAACGGCCGATGTCGTCACGAAATTCCCGGTCACTGCTGAGAATACGCATGGCGTCCTGCAGACCCTGCTCAAACTCCCCCGCAGCAACACTCTGCACACAGTGCTGGTAGATCAACTCAAGGTCGTCTGGCGCGTCACCCAGCTGCTGCTGAAGTTGCGCAAGGTCTTCCATCCCGGCTGCTTCTTCAGCAAACTCCAGACGATTCTGCGGGCGGTCACGCTCATCCGTATCTTCAGGTATCGAAGCAAGCACCGTGCGCGCGTCTTCCAGATCACCCTTGCGCACCAGCACATCAGCAAGTTCAACACGAAATGCCTGATTACCCGGTTCTTCATTGACTGCCTGCTGCAGCATCTGCACAGCCGTCGCAAAATCTCCCATGGCAATAATCTGCTGCAGTTGCGCCTTAATCTGCTCCGCAGGAGATTGGGTCAAAGTATCCAGCAGCATGCGCATCTGCTGCTCATCCACCGGACCATCAACCTGCTCTACAATCTTGCCCTGCTGCACGACCCGCAGCGCCGGTAAGCCCCGCACCTGCAGATGCTGCGCCAGGGTCTGATCTTGCGCGACATCACAGACCCCCAGCAGCGCTTTGCCCTGATACTGACCCAAGAGCTGCTCGAGCTGCTGCTTGGTCTGCACAGAAGGCGGCACCTGATCCGCCCAGAACAGCAACAACACCGGCACGCTGTTAGAGCGCTCAACCACTTCTGTTTGAAAGTTCTCGGGGCTAACGTTAAATACAACAGATTCCATAATTACCAGACAAGCCAAATCAAACCAGCGCGCAGTCTACATGACTCCCGCGCCAGCCTCACCTGCCGATAGCTCCGCAAAAGAGGTCTGTCGCGTCAGCGGCATGCGGCCCTGCCATGCAAACCCTTCCTGTTGTGTCGCGGTGATCAACGACTTAACACTCGCCCGCAAGGGGGCAAAACACTTGTCCAGACAGCTGTCGCTGTTGTTCTGTTCGCTCACATGCCCTATCACCACATGCAGCTCAGGATGCGCAATCCGCGCCAACAGATCAGCCGCCTGCTCATTAGACAGGTGGCCGTAGTTTTCCCCGACCCGCCGTTTCAACCGGGGCGGATAACTCCCCTGCATCAGCATCGCCCGATCATGATTCGCTTCCAGCAGTAGATGACTGCAGTCGCGATATTGAGCAACCACGTGATTGGTCACGCAACCCAGATCCGAAAGTACGCCGATGGTCTCCAGGCCATCGCTGAACACAAACTGGGTCGGCTCCCGGGCATCATGGGGGACCCGCACCGGATTAACCTGAACACCGTGTACGGTAAATGACACATCCCCGTCGAAGGTATGGCAGCGCACACCTTCCAGCGCAGCCCGGGCGGTGCCAAAAGAAGCGTATATCGGTAACGAGTATTTGTGTGCTAACGCCACCACACCACCCACGTGATCACTGTGCTCGTGCGTCACAAAAATGGCGCTCAGATCACCACCCCGCAAACCCAGGCGCGCCAATCGCTGATCAACCTGTTTTACCGTAAAGCCGCAATCAACCAGGAAAATCTGTTCCGCCAGTGCCACCAGCGTGCCGTTGCCGCGCGAGCCGCTGCCCAGAGAAGCAAAGCCCATCAGGCCGCGTATTCGCGAATCAGCACCAAAACCTGCTGGGACAAATCCGGGGGAATCGGCGCATCACTGTCGGGCTGCAGCACCGAGACGGAGTAGTTGTCTTCTTCACCATCAATCACCAGGCGCACATCCAGGGTGTCATCCTTGTCATCGCAGGAGAAGGTAATGCGACAGAAAAAACCGCGGCCTTGTTCTTCGCCAAAAGCTTCCGGCGGAATATTCACCAACAGAACCCCGGCTTCCCGATTCAGTTCAGCCACCGCAACATCAGCGTTGCTCAGCGCCTGACCGAGGGTAGCCCAGGCGCGTTCATAGTCGAGATGCAGCTTAAGCACCGGATAACCATCAGGCGTACGGGCAAGCTCCGCCTTCTGCTGACTGCCAATCTGCAGCGCCACTTTCGACACTGTCTGTTGCGCCACCTTAGCCGCCACGTAAGCACCAATTTCATTCAGCAGATCGTCTTCTGCCTGGGCAATATGGGATTGCAGCCCGGTGAGCGCCACAATGTCATCCCGGGCCGGTAGAATGGCGCTGTCGTTTTCGTAACGGATATGGACTTCGGTGGTGCGGGGACGCAGGCCTTGTTCCACTTTCAGCAGGTAACGATCCTGCCCCAGATTCAACCGCACCGAATTTTTGGCGTCACGTATGACGGCCCTTACTACATCCCGATACTGCGTTTGCTCTATGCGCAACCACTCCGTATTCAGACGTCCGACTTCGGGGTTATCCAGCGCCAGCGCTACCCCATTCTCCGCCAGAAACTGTTTGATTTTCGGCCAGGCTGTGGTGGGTGGCTCCGGCACGACCAGCCAGCTGCGCGTACCCAGGCGTTGAATGCGCACCTCATCGCGATTGTCATTGGCATAAATGGCATCGGGCAAGGGTGGTTTGTCCGGGTAAAACACCGGATTCTGTGGCACCGGCGTCGCGGGAATTGGAAACGGATCTGTATCTGCCAGGTCCTGAAGATCATCAGGTACAACTAATTGGTTGTCCTGTCTGGCATCAAGGTAGTCATCTTTAGGGTTTAACAGCACACCCTCTTCACCACTGGAAAACCAACTGCATGCCGAAACCAGCAGCGATAATCCCAGGACAACAATCACACTCTTAACTGGATGACGCATATCGATTTTCTCAGAGCGCGCCGGCAGTCTGCAGGCGGGCGGTCAGCTCACTGTGATGCTGCGCGGATAACGGCAGCAGTGGGAGACGTATCCCCGTGTCAATTCTACCCATGAGATGCAATGCCCACTTGCTGGGCGTTGGTGACGGCTCAACAAACAGAATTTCGTGAATTGGTTGCAACCTGGTATCCAGCTCAGCAGCGGCCGCGTGGTCACCCTGCAAATACAGTTCACAGAATTGCGCCATCATCGCCGGCAGCACGTTGGCTGTCACGGAGATGGTACCCACCGCACTGCGTTCCAACATTTGGAGTGTCTGCGCATCTTCACCGGATAGAATCACAAAATCCGCAGACGTATGCTGCCGGATCTGTGTCACTCTTTCGACATCGCCACAGGCTTCCTTGATACCGATAATACTCGGGTGGCCGGCCAGTTCACCCACTGTCTCCGCCTGCATGTCACAGGCCGTGCGCGGTGGGACGTTATAGAGCACCAGCGGCACGTCAGTCTGTTCAGCAATGGCAAGGTAGTGCTGAACCAGGCCTTCCTGAGTTGGCTTGTTATAGTAGGGCGTTACCAGCAGGCAGGCATCTGCACCGGCCGCCTGCGCTTCCTGAGTCTGATGAATTGCTTCAGCGGTAGCGTTACTGCCGGTTCCGGCAATAACCGGAATCTGCCCGGCGACAACGTCAACGGTGCGTTTAATCACCTGAAGATGCTCCGCTGTGTCGAGGGTGGCTGACTCGCCCGTTGTCCCCATGGGCACAATGCCGTGCGTACCGGCCTGAATGTGCCATTCGATCAGGGATTCCAGCGCCGGCCAGTCAACGGACCCATCTGCCTGCATGGGAGTCACCAGCGCCACAATACTGCCCTTCAGCATCAGATTCGCCTTAAGTTCAAAATCAAGCGCGATGTTACGCACGCTGGCGACTCGGGACAAGCCACGCATTATTAAGCGGCGGGTGGCCGCAACATTCCACGACAAACTGATGAATCTTCGTGCCAGCCTGATAAACTAGCGCAGCAAGCGAGTATTCTGCATAGCGACCAACCACTCGCACCTGGTGCCAAAACCAGGAGGTGCCCAAACACAATGATCCCGACAGTTCCAGCCGATACATCCACTCAGCTCCCGGCGCTCATCCGGGAACGTGCCGCAAGCGACCCTCTTCTGCTGGAATCTCTGGCCAACGTCAACCTCAACTCCGGCCCGCGCTTTCTCGATGCCATCGCAGACTGGCTGCGCCGCTGCCTAGATATTTTTGCCGTCTCCATCGGCGACATCAACGGCACTCAGTCTGACCTGGTTAACGTACGCGGATTCAGTTGTGCAGATCGGGACGTCACGGGCAGCACTTACCCGTTACTGGGCGCACCCTGTTTTGAAGTGATCAGACGCAATGCGGCTTTTTGCGTGACCCACAACGCGGCAGAGGATTTTCCGCAGGATCAGCTTTTTGCCGACCTGCAGATCAGCAGCTACGTCGGTGTCCCGCTGACGAACTATACGCATAAACCGATTGGCATCTTCTGCGCATTTGCACGCAACGAAATGGAGCGTGTTGAAGATCTGGTTGAGGTTCTGCAATGGCTGGCACCGCGGGTTTCGGCTGAACTCACTACTGTGCGCGGTACGGAAAATATTAAAGCCGCCGTTACCTGGTTGGACAAAGCCAAAGCCGAGGACCTGTTTCGCGCCCTGATTCTGCAGTCTACCCACGCGTTACAGTTGTCCAGTGGTTTTGTCGCCCAATGGGACGAAGATGATCCCGATCACTACACGCTGCTGACGGCTTTTCACGCTGGCGAAGACATTACTGCGCAAGTCAATCGCCGCCAACCCTTTGCCGACAGCCCCTGCAGCCGCCTGAAGTCACGCGATCAGGTATTTCTCGACGCCGATGATCCTGCGGTACAACAGGGGATAGATTGGCTGCATCCGTTTACCGAGCAGGCAGAGCTGGGCGGATACCTGGCTTATGTACTGCGTGATGCAGACGGCCACGCGATTGGGCATATGGGTTGGACACATACCTTACCGATGAGCCCGTTGCTGCCCCAGGATATCTCTTTGCTCGTATTTCGCGGCACGGCCGCTGCGGAAATCAGTCGCATGCGCGCAGAACGCGAGCGAACCAACCTGGCGGAAGCCTTGATGGTGAAAGACAAACTGGAAAGTCTCGGTCTGATGGCCGGCGCCATTGCCCATGATTTCAACAATCTCCTGGTCACCATCATCGGCAACGCCAATCTGGCCATGGACCATACCAGCACCAAGGGCCGTAAATACCTAACCACGCTGGAACAGGCCGGCATCCGCGCCGGTGACATCGTCAAACAGCTGCTGACCTATGCCGGGGAGCGCAGTGGCGAGTTGCAACAACTGGATCTCACTGATGTTGTCCAAGAATCAGTCGGGCTGCTGGAACTATCCAAGCACCCCAAGGCACAAATCCGCTACCAGCTGGCTGACGACCTGCCGGGAACGTTCTGTGATCATGCGCAGCTGCAACAGATTATCATCAATCTGGTCCTGAACGCGGTGGAGGCTCTGGCGGGCGAAGCTGGCGACATCCAAGTAAGTACTTACCAGCAGGCGCTGACACCCAGCCGGATCAAACAATTCAAAAGGGGCCGGGACATCATGCCCGGCAACTACGTTGTCCTGGAAGTGAGTGACAGCGGCGCAGGCATGGACAGCGAAACGCTAACCCGTATGTTTGACCCGTTTTTTACCAACAAGCCAGAAGGCCGCGGTCTGGGTATGGCCGTTCTGCAAGGATTTGCCAGCGCCTTCAGCAGCGGTATCGAAGTACAGTCTACGCCCGGACAGGGCACCTGCATCCGGGTTTACCTGAAACCCGGTAACGGTCAGGAAAGCACTGACGAGCAGGATCAGTCCACCGCAGTTGCTCAGCAACGTAACGCTGATGCACCCATTCTCGTGATCGACGACGAACAGGATGTACGCCTGATTACCGCCAAGCTGCTGGAAAGTCTGGACTACGAAGTTGAGTCATGTGCTTCGGGGGACGCGGCGTTGGAATTGATATCGTCCGGTGCTGATTTTTCGCTGGCGTTTATTGATGTGTCCATGCCGGGGCTCAACGGCTGGCAAACCCTGGAGAAAATCCGCGGATTCCTGCCCAGCCTATCCGTGGTTATGATGAGCGGGTACACCGAACACGATACGGCGCGTAAAGACGCAGACGGTCTGCAAGCGAGTTTTCTAGCCAAACCGTTTCGTCGCCATGATCTGGCCAACGCCATCGCCGAAGCAGCCAAGCCGGTTTACGCCGGTTAGGTCGACAAGACTCCGCTAAGCCACTTCTGCCTTAGGTTCGCTCACGGCCGCACGCGGCCAGGCTTTGTATATGGCCTTAATCAAAGTCGCCAGCGGGATCGCAAAAAATACACCCCAGACGCCCCAGATGCCGCCAAAAGCAAGCACCGCCACAATGATGGTAATGGGGTGCAGATCAACCACTTCTGAAAACAGCAGGGGCACCAGAACATTGCCATCCAGAAACTGGATAATGCCGTACACAATCATGATCCAGGCCAGATCCCAGGACCAGCCAAACTGGATGACCCCTACTGCAAACACCGGCAGCGTCACCACTGCCGCGCCTACAAAAGGAATTAATACGGAGATACCCACCAACACCCCCAACAGGGCCGCATAGTTGAGTCCCAGCAAGGTAAAGCTGATAAAGGTTGCTGCCCCCACAATGAGGATTTCAATAAATTTACCACGCACGTAGTTGCCCAGTTGTTCATTCATTTCCACGGCAACGGCGGACAAGAGGGGCCGTTCAAACGGCACCAGGCTGCGCAGCCAGGCCAGCAACTGCTCACGATCCTTGAGAAAGAAAAACACCGAAATTGGCGTGAGGATCAGGTATATCAACAGACCGAAGACCGAAAACACCTGAGCAAAGGCCGTTTCCACCACGGAGGCACTGAGATTGCCAATTTCCCGGGTGCCCTGATCCAGTAAGGCGGACGTCTGCTCCTGGGTGACAAACTCCGGAAATCTCACCGCCAGTTCTTCCAGACCTTCGCGCAAGAGCACGACAACCCGGGGTAACAACTCAACGAGCCCCTGAAGCTGTTGCCACAACAACGGCACGATAAAAAAGATCAGCGTCAAAACCCCACCGATAAACAGGGTAAAGGCGGTGAATACAGCCAACCCGCCCGGGACTTTGTGGGTCTCGAGGTAACTCACCAGACCTTGGAGCAGAAAGGCGACCACCAGACCGGTCAACACGGGTGCCAGGAAACTGCCCAGCGTTGCGAGCACCAGCACCACCACGGTCAGCAGCAGGATCAGGTAAATGGCATCTTCGTTAGAAAAATGCTCATTCACCCAGGTACCGATTATTTCAAGAAACTTCACGCTTTTTTCTGCAGAACGTAAAAGTAAGTACCGTCTGACTCGCCAGACTCCAGCAGCAGATTGCCGCTCTGGCGGGCAAAAACTTCAAAATCACGCACAGATCCGGGGTCTGTCGCCAGCACTCGAATCAGGCTGCCTGCGGCCATATCGTTTAACGCTTTTTTGGCCTTAAGAAGCGGCATGGGGCAGTTCAGCCCCTGCACGTCTAATAACCGAACTTCTTCATTCATAAGGGTTCGAAGTATGACATAGCAGCAAGCGAAACAGCAGCGTATGATCCTGCCCATGCCGAAGTTGAAGATGTTCGTATTAATCGCGCTGGCCATAACCTGGCCTTTGCACGGCAGCGCCCAGCAAAGCCTGCCCAGCCTGGGTGATGCCTCTTCCAGCATTATTTCGCCCCAGTTGGAAAGAGAAATTGGCGAGTCGTTCCTGAAACAGCTGCATGCTGCGCTGCCCACCGTCAAAGACCCGCTGATGAAATATTACGTCTCGGGGCAGTTGAACAGTCTGGCGCAGCACTCTGACCTGCGCGAGGCCATTATGAGTGTGGTGGTGATCGACAATCCGGACATCAATGCGTTTGCTGCGCCGGGAGGCGTGATCGGCGTCAACCTGGGTCTGCTGCTGCGTGCTGAAGATGTGCACGAATATTCCTCGGTCATGGCTCACGAACTGGCGCATCTGAGCCAACGCCACTTCGCCCGCGGCGTTGAGGAACAACGCGCACAAACACTACCGACCATTGCCTCGCTGATCGCGGCACTGATCATCGGTGCAGCAGGCGGTGGTGACGCTGCTATCGCCGCAATCAGCACAGCACAGGCCGCCAGTCAGGCTAGTCAATTGCGCTTCAGTCGCGAGCGCGAGCAGGAAGCTGACCGGATCGGCATGAACACACTGGTGCGGGCCAATATGGACCCCACCGCGATGGCGCGCATGTTTGAACGCATGCAGCGTGCTTATCGCTTCACGCGCCGGCCACCGGAGTTTCTCTTAACACACCCTCTGTCTGAAACGCGGATTGCTGACGCGCGTAATCAGGCGCTGGATGCCCCTCGCGGCGACACCAGTGATTCCCTGGATTACCAGTTGATGCGCACGCGCGCTCAGGTGCACTATCAGAATAACCTTGTCCAGGGCGCCAAGTTGTATCGCAAACGCCTGCAGGAAAACCCCGGGGATCGCGCCGCCAACTATGGTCTGGCCCTGTCTTTGAGCCGCACAGGCGAGCATGAGGAAGCCCTGCTGCGCGTAGAAGAATTGTTGAACGTCAACCCCCAGAGTATTCTATACAACGCCGCATACGCGGAAGTGCTGATCGAGGCGGAAGAGACCAGCCAGGCCCTGGCATTGCTCAGCCATCGGCTGGTACTGAACCCGGACAACGCACCCCTCTCCATGCTCTACGCCCGCGCCCTGAATCAGGCCGGCAAGTTCGAACAGGCGGAACAGGTACTGACCCGGCAATCCCGCGTCAGGCCCAACGATGTCGATGTCTGGTACGAGCTGGCAGAAACGGCGGGGCTGGCAGGCAACATTACCGGAGTGCATCTGGCGCGGGCAGATTACTTTTATCTGCACGGCGCTTATCACCGTGCCATCCAGCATCTGGAGTATGCACAACGACTGGTGCGTCGCACCAATCCGCAGTTGCAGTCAAAGCTGAGTCAGCGTATCCAGGATCTGCGCACGGAGATACGCTCAGCCCAGCAAAGCTGAACCAGCGCTACCGGCCTCCTCAGCGTTCGCCTTTCTGAAAGGCCAGCATCCGGTCCAGCGGTAACTTGGCGCGTTCCCCCAGCTTGGGATCCACATGGATTTCGTTGGCGCTGCGATATTCTGTATCCGCCACCAGGCGGGCCAGCGCCTGCAGCTCGTTCATGGCCATCCATGGGCAGTGCGCACAACTGCGACAGGTGGCACCGTCACCCGCTGTGGGCGCCTCAATGAAACGCTTACCGGGATTGAGTTGCTGCAACTTGTGAAAAATACCCCGGTCGGTGGCCACAATAAAGGTATCGTTAGGCAGCTCCTGGGCAGCCTTGATAATCGCACTGGTTGAACCGACCACATCAGCGTGCTCAATCACCCGGGCAGGTGACTCCGGATGAACCAGAATGGCTGCGTCCGGGTAGACCTTGCGCATATCGTCCAGCGCCTTGGCCTTAAATTCTTCGTGGACCACACACGCGCCACTCCACAGCAGCATGTCTGCGCCGGTCTGGTCGGCAATGTACTGACCAAGGTGTTTATCCGGCGCCCAGAGAATTTTTTCGCCGCGATCTTTGAGATAGCCAACAATCTCCAAAGCACAGCTGCTGGTCACCACCCAATCCGACATGGCCTTCACCCGGGCTGAGGTATTGGCATACACCACCACGGTCCGATCGGAATGCTGGGCCTTAAAGGCGGCAAACTCATCCGGTGGACAACCCAGGTCGAGAGAACATTCTGCGGCCAACGTTGGCATGAAAACCCGCTTCTCCGGCGAGAGAATCTTGGCGGTTTCGCCCATAAAACGAACCCCGGAGACGATGAGCTGATCGCTGGGACAATCGCGCCCAAAGCGCGCCATTTCCAGCGAGTCGGAGACAAACCCACCCGTTTCTTCCGCGAGGTCCTGGATATCGCCGTCGACGTAGTAATGGGCGACCAGCGTGGCACCCATGTTCTGCAGTCCCTGTTTGATGGAAGCTTTGAGTTCATCCCGTTCGGGTCCAGGCAGTTCACAGGCTTCCACAATTGGAATGTCTTCTGCTGCCAGGGTGTAGTCTGGTAGGCTGACTGCGCTCATAAATACCTCTCTGTCCAATACCTGCTGCGGTAAGTGGGCCGAGCATGGTAGATAGATTTGCCGATAATTGCGAATATGGAATAACCCTGATGCCCACCGTATTGTTCCTGATCAGCGCGGCAGAGCCACACAACAATAACCACCAGCGCCTACCCGAGGTGTTTCAAAACGCTGGGTGGCAGGTGACCTGCCTGGGTCATAATGAATTGAGTCAGCATTGCAGCGAGATCCGCGCAGGTGGCAAACCGATTGACCACTTTGATCTGATCTGGCCTATCGGTTTCGGGCCACGGGCACAGTTCCTGGATCGCATCCAGATTCTCCAGCAACTTCCCCCGGAGCAATTGATTACCGCTCCGGTCGCTATGCTGATACTGCACGGCAAGGCCGCCTGGCAGGCCTTTGCGCCGCCAACCTATCTGTCGAATCAGGCTGACGAACTGGCTGACATCGTGGCGGCCAAAGCAGGCAGGTGGGTACTGAAACCCCATGCAGGCAGCCTGGCCCGGCAGGTTCACCAGATATCAGAGGCCGTCGACATACGCCAGATTATGCGCCAGGCGGAACCTCAGTATTGGCTGCTGCAACGCTATAACGAAGCGATCATCGACGGCGAGATTCGCACTCTGGTATGCGGCCGTGAGGTGTTAGGCAGCTACCGCCGCCTGCCCAATGCTGAGGGCATCGCTAACCTTGCAGAGGGTGGCCAGGCCGTGCCCACAACCCTGACCGGCGATGAAACCCGTCTGGTGGCGCAGGTTCACGAGAAACTGATCATCAATCAGGTGGGTTTTGCTGCGATTGATATTGCCGGCCAATACCTGATGGAAGCCAATATCGCTAACCCCGGCGGCTTGCACACCCTGGAAACCCTGTACGGACAGGACCTGGGTGCCAGGCTGGTGAGCGCGGTTAATGCTCGGAATCACCACGCTCAGCCAGAATCAGGGCTTTCAATTCCTCCAGGCGATCCTGGCGCCGATCAATCTGCTGCACATGCCAACGAATAATCGCCTCTTTGTCAGGATGCTCTGACAGGCGGAAATATTCGAGTGCAGTCTGCAGACGGTCTACCTCTGCGGCCATCAAAGCCAGTACGTCATCCAGAGAACGATTCTGCTCCGCATCCTCCGGCGGCTGCGGGTCATCATCGGTTGGGGTCTTACGCTGTGCCACCATCGACTCGTATTGTCGTGGCCGTTGTGAACTTGCTGCTGGGGCTCGCCAGATACAGGGCCGCACCCACTATTTCATCCGGCTGACCACCGCGCTGCAACGCCAGATTTGCCTTGGCATTGGCTTCAAATGCTTCCATATCCCATGCTTTAGCAATATCCGTCAGAAATGGCCCGGCCACAATGCAGTTCACTCTGACCGCTGGTCCGTACGCAAAAGCAAACGACCGGGTTAAGGCATTCAAGCCGGATTTGGCCGCGCCGTAGGGCTCAGAATTCGGTGACGGATTCAGCGATGCAGTACTGCTGATGTTGATGATGCTGCCGCTGCCTGCCGCCGCCATGCGCTCGCCAACCAGTGCCATCAGGCGGAACGGTCCTTTCAGGTTTACCCCAACCACTTTGTCAAACAACTCTTCGGTCACATCCGTCAGCTTCGGGTACAGCGGTGACATACCCGCATTGTTGATCAGAATATCAATCCGCCCGAAGCGCCCGTAAGCAGCCTCTACCAGGCCATCAATCTCGTCCCACTTACCCACGTGGCAGCCATACGCCATGGCCTGTCGGCCAAGCGCTTCAATTTCCGCCGCAACAGCTTCACAGGCGTCTGCCTTGCGGCTGGTGATAATCACGTCAGCCCCACGCGCCGCCAAAGCCAGGGCCATTTCGCGCCCCATACCCCGGCTGCCCCCTGTGACCAGCGCAACCTGTCCGCTGAAGTCGAGCAAGTCATCCATTGTTGTTTCCCCTCATACGCCTATTGTTGTTCTTACTGTTCTGGTTTATTTGTTGCGAATTTGCATTCGGCTAAACGAATCCAATATCAGGGGTGTTACACTGGCCGATTGCGAAAACAAAAACAATAGCCTGCCTGGACCCTGGCCCGGGCGGTTAAGCACATTCGTTGATAATCACAGACAACAGGAGAAATTTATGGGCATGTTAGACGGCAAAGTAGCCTTGGTCACCGGCGCGGGCGGCGGTCTGGGTCGCGCACACGCGCTGTTGCTGGCGCAGGAAGGCGCCAAGGTAGTGGTAAACGATCTGGGTGGCGCGCGGGATGGCACCGGCGCATCCAGCTCCATGGCGGATACGGTTGTTGAGGAAATCAAGGCGGCTGGCGGTGAAGCTGTGGCCAACTATGGCTCAGTAACCAATCGCAGCGATGTCGAGGCGATGGTCCAGGCCTGTGTCGACAACTTCGGCAAAATTGATATCTGTATTGCGAACGCCGGTATTCTGCGCGACAAGTCGTTCAAGAACATGGACGATGACATGTGGGACGTCGTGATCGATGTGCATCTTCGTGGAACCTACCTGACGACCAAGGTAGCGTACGACACCATGCTGGCTCAGGGCACCGGTGGCCGCATCATTGTGACCAGTTCCACGTCCGGACTGTTAGGTAACTTTGGTCAAACCAACTACGGCGCCGCCAAAGCCGGTATTGCCGGGCTGATGCGCTGCCTGTGGCTGGAAGGTCTGAAGTACGGCATTACCGTCAACGCTCTGGCACCCACGGCCACATCGCGCATGACCACGGACATTTTGCCCGAGGACATTCAGGACGACTTTCCACCCGAAGCTGTTTCACCACCGGTTGTGTGGCTCTGTACGGATGACGCCAAAGACGTCAGCGGCCGTCAGTTTCTCGTTGGGGGTAACAAAGTACACCTGCTGTCCTGGCAACTTACACCCATTGCCTCCAGAGATCTGGCTGATGGTATCTGGGACGTTGCTGAAATTGGCGAAAAAATTGCTGCCAGTAAAGATCAGTGGCCACCGGTCAACCCGATGCGCGGTTAATTCATGACAGGGCCCCTCAGCGGCTTTAAGGTCCTGGACCTGTCTGCAGTGGTATCCGGTCCGCTGACCGGGGCACTGCTGGCAGACCAGGGCGCCGATGTCATCAAGATTGAGCGTGTCGGCAGCGGCGACATCCAGCGCCATGTGGGCAGCCAGCGCCACGGTTTTTCCGGCTTCTTCCACGTCCTGAACCGCGGCAAACGCTCTCTGGCGTTGAATCTGCAGCATCCTCAGGGTGTCGCCATCACCCGTCAACTGGCCGCCACCGCTGATGTGGTCATTCAGAACTTTCGGCCTGGTGTCGCCACACGCCTGGGGGTGGGTTATGCGCAACTCTGCGAGGCCAATCCTGCCCTGGTGTATCTGTCCATCAGCGGCTTCGGTCAGAGCGGCCCACGCGCCGCGGATCGCGCTTACGATCCGATTATTCAGACTTACGCCGGAATTGCTGCGATACAGGGACGTCTGGACCCGGAGCATCCCGAGCAACCCCAGCAGGTCAATATGCTGTTGCTGGACAAGCTGACTGCATGGACCGGTAGCCAGGCCATCACCGCTGCCCTGCTGGCCCGCAGTAAATCTGGTCAGGGCCAGCATATTGAACTGTCCATGCTGGACACCGCCATCGCCTTTGCCTGGTCTGATGCCGCCGCAGACTTGATTATTCAGGGTACCGACCATCTGGATGCCAGACCGCCAGTCGGAGCATCCGGACAATTGCTGCAATATGCAGATGGCTGGGGTGCCACGATGACGCTGACCCAACAGGAATTTGTCGGGCTTTGCCGCGCTTACGGCTCCCCGGAAGTCGCCGAAGACCCTCGTTTTGCCACGCTTGAAGCCCGCATTGCACACCGCGAGGACCTGCGCGAAGTGTTCAGCGGCCTGTTTGCTCAGCGCGCCGCGCAGATGACCGTGGCTGAAGCCGACAGCGCCTTGGCCGGCCAGCAAGTGCCGTTCGGCATCGTCCGCCAACTGGAAGAACTGGCTGACGACGAACAGGTACTGCACAACGGCAGTTTACGCCTGACCGAACATCCCGTTGCCGGCCGGCTGCGCGAGGCGCGCCCTGCCCCCATTTTTAATGGAACACCGCTGACTCCCGCCAAACCTGCGCCGAGCGTCGGCGAGCACAGCGAAGAAATCCTGCGGGAGATGGGCCTGGGCGAAGAATTTAACCAGTTGTGCGCAGACGGTGTCGTCGGATGAAGCCAGTTGTTCCGTCCGCCAAACAAGAAACGTAAGGACCTGATACATGACCATCAATCTGATTGAACACATACCGTTTGCCAACACCATGGGTATTGAGGTGCGCTCTGCAGACGAGTCCGCCATAGTTGCTGAGTTAACGGTGACAGAGGCGTTGTGCACCACAGGAAAAATCATGCACGGCGGCGCCATTATGGCATTTGCAGATACGCTGGGCGCAATTGGCGCCTTTATGCACCTGCCGGACGGCGCCAAAGCCACCACCACACTGGAAAGCAAGACCAACTTTCTGGGCGGCGCGCCGTTGGGTTCCGTGGTTGTCGGCACCTGTACCCCGGTGCACGTGGGACGGCGCACCTCCGTGTGGCAGACCAGACTGGCTACCGCGGATGACAAAGCTGTCGCCATGGTCACCCAGACCCAACTGGTGCTCAGCTGACCCTCTAATCAGATAGAGTCAGATATTGTCAGACACATCACCGAGGCGCTTGTCAGGCGCGGGGATTATCACTGACAATCAGCCTCACCTCTTCGCGAATAAACAGGCTGCCGTTGACCATCACCCTGACAAAATTTGCATGTGTCCTGCTCACCGGATTAAGCCTGACTGTTTTTCCCGTCTTCGCCAACGCGACTGAAAAACCGCAGTACAAACCCTCCAGCCGCAGCCCGGCAGCGATTGACATCACCACCAGCGAATACGGCTATAGCGCAACCGCACCGGCAGCGTTGACCATTGGCGACCAGGCTCCGGACTTCACCCTGGCGCGGGCCGGCGGCGGCTTTATCAAGCTGGCAGATGCCCGGGCCACGGGTCCTGTCGTACTGATCTTCTATCGCGGACATTGGTGACCCGCTTGCAATGTGCAGCTCGGTGAGCTGCAGAATCAGCTGCCGCGCTTCAACCGGCGCAACACATCAATCATCGGTATTTCGGTTGAAGCGCGGCAGCTGTTTCTGCAGCTCACCGAGCTGCACATTGCAAGCGGGTCACCAATGTCCGCGATAGAAGATCAGTACGACAGGACCC
>JBCCUW010000028.1:0-16949 GCA_039196385.1 Pseudomonadota bacterium | reverse complement strand
TTGCGCTCATAGGTGACAACAATCGGTGGGGGCGTGACCTTGAGTAGTTCGGGTGGTGGTTCCACCGGCTCTGCCGCCAACGCAGCCAAATTGCGTTTTTCCGCTTCGCAGCCAACCACCACGCACATCAGCAACACAGCGAGTGCGCCGATTTCAAACTTATGTCGGGTCCATGCGAGCGTTGTCATAATACTAAGTTGACTTTCTGTGGTGACGTTCTGTCAGCCTGGCAGATTAACGAATTTTGTGTGTTCAGGTCGGTAAGATGTCACTGTGCGGATGCTGAACTACTCAAATTGTGTCCTGGAGCACGATATTAGGGGTTTTGGTCTTGGTGTGCCAGACAAAATTCTTAAATTTCAATCGGATAGCCGACTTATTTTGGGCTGTATGCAAATGCATCTCCTAAATCTTTGTCTTAAATAGCTCAGATGAAATACTCCCTGACGGTAGTACCCCCAAGCACCTAGCGCCACTAGCCTTCCGACAGCTCGTCTTCCGACGGCGGTTCCGGCAATCCCAGGCAATAAGCAACCAGCTTGTTGCCATCCAGATCGCGAAAATAGCCGCCATAAAAACCCATACTGGAGCCCCGGTCGTGGGGGTGGCCCTCATCTTGCGCCCCCAGCGACAAGGCCAGCTGATAAATGGCTTCAACCTGCGCAGGCGTATCCGCATTGAGCGCCACCATCACCCCATTACCCACGGTTGCAGGTGCGCCGTTGTAGGGTTCTATGACCGACAGCAGCACGCCGTTGCGATGGTTGCTCCATCCCAGCATGCGTTCGTCCTGCAGGGTCCGTTCTGCCCCCAGCGGGGCCAGCAGTTTGTCGTAAAACGCCCCGGCGCGAGCGAGATCGTTAGTGCCTAGAGTGATGTAACCAATCATGCTATCGGCTTAGTCCATTTGTCAGTAAGCCATTGTGGCTGCTAGTTGTGAGTTTGTCGTCCGACATCGATTCGTTGTCACAGATCTTGAGGTTGTGTTCGACCACGTTGTTGACCGGGGTTGTTTCAGTCTGCACACTTGCGCTGAATCTTTAGACCACAAATTTTGCGAAAAACGCGAAATCTGCGGCTGGGCAAACCCGAATATTCAATACCACTAAAACCATTTCGAAAAAGGAAGCAGATCATGGCCATTCAAGAAGGCGACAAGTTACCCGAAGCCACTTTACACACAATGCAGGACGGCAAGCCGACGCCGGTGACCACGGGCGACCTGTTTGGTGGCAAAAAAGTGGTGCTGTTTGCAGTACCTGGGGCATTTACCCCGACCTGCTCTCAGGCACACCTGCCCGGTTATGTGGTGCATGCGGATGATATCAAGGCGAAGGGTGTCGACAGCATTATCTGCTTGTCCGTGAACGACGCCTTTGTCATGGGCGCCTGGGGCGACAACGCCAATGCAGAAGCGCTGATGATGGTGGGTGACGGCAACGGCGACTTTACCAAGGCGATTGGTTTGGAAATGGACGGAAGCGGCTTCGGTCTGGGCAGTCGCTCGCAGCGGTATGCCATGATTGTTGACGATGGCACCGTGACCAAACTGGCGGTCGAAGCACCTGGTCAATTTGAGGTGAGTGCCGCAGAAGCCATGCTGGCAGCGCTGTAAGGCTCAGCAAGTTGTCTGAGCATGGGGATACCGCTGCGTCAGCGCCGGGTCATTTGCATGGCCGGGTAGCCCTGGTCACTGGCGCTTCCGGTGATATTGGTGGCGGCATCGCGCGTCTGCTCGGCGCCGCAGGCGCGCACACCGTGGTCACTTATGTGGGTGCACAGGACGCGGCGCAAGCGGTGGTCGACGAGATCATCAGCAAGGGGGGTGCCGCGTCTGCCTGCCAGTTGGATCAGCGTGACCCGGCGGCTATTGATGCCTGCATTGCCCGGGTAGCTGGCGAGCATAGTCGCCTGGATATTTTAGTGAATAATGCTGCCTGGAACATCGGCATACCGTTTCCTGACCTGCAGGCGCTTACGCCAGATATCTGGGACCGGGTCCTAGAAACCAATCTGCGTGCCCCCTTTCTGCTCGCGCGGGCGGCAGCAGACCTGCTGCGCGCCGACGGCGGCGGACATATCGTCAATATTTCCTCTGCTGGTGGCATCAGCCCCGGTAGCAGCAGTATCGCTTACTCTTCCAGCAAAGCTGGTTTGAATCACCTCACACGCTGTCTGGCAGTAGCGATGGCGCCGGATGTGGCGGTTAACTGTATCGCCCCCGGGCTGGTTGAAGATACACGCATGGCGAATCGCCTGCCCGATGCCGTGGCGGAAGGTGCCCGGCGCCAAGCTGTGTTGGGCCGGGTGGGCCAGGTGGATGATATTGCCCGGCAGGTGCTCACTTTTGTGACTTCCACGTCCATGTCGGGTCAGACCGTTGTCGTAGATGGTGGGATGCCCGGCGCGATGCGTTAGCGTAAAGAAAAGGTGTACAGCGCCCGGGACGTTGGCAATCAGCAAGGCCGCACGTTTGTTATCACCGGCGCCAATAGTGGTATTGGGTATGCCACGGCGCAGATACTTGCCACCAGCGGCGCACGGGTGCTGTTGTGTTGCCGGAGCCTCGAACGTGGGCGGCAGGCGGCCAGGACGATTGACGCTTATGTGCGTGCACAAGCCGGCTCGCGGGTACCCTCGGCAGATGTTGCAGCACTGGCACTGGATCTGGCTGATTTGCACAGCATCAGGGCTGCTGCGGCGCAACTGCTGAAGGAACCGCGGCTGGATGTACTGATCAACAATGCCGGACTCATGGGGCCGCGCCGTATGCTGACTGCAGACGGCTGTGAAAGCCAGTTCGGCGTGAACCACCTGGGTCACTTTGCGCTGACGAATCTGGTCCTGCCGAAGCTTCTGCAGCAGCCGGCCAGCCGCATCGTCACCGTCTCCAGCCTGGCACACAAAATTGCGCCGCTGGACTTGACGGATCTATCCGCAGACAAGACCTATCACCCGTTCCGCCGTTATGCCATGAGCAAGCTGGCGAACCTGCTTTTCACCTTCGAACTGCAACGCAGATTGGCTGCCAGTGCTTGCACGACGATGGCGGTGGCGTGTCATCCGGGCGGTGCAGTCACCAATCTGGGCCGGCACACCCCACAAATTCTGCAGCGCCTGATCCGGCCGCTGGCGCGCCTCGTGATCAATTCGCCTGAAGCCGGTGCCTTGCCCCTGTTGCGGGCCGCAACCCATGCTGACGTGGTGGGCGGTGACTATTTCGGGCCGGCGCACCTGTTCGAGACCAGCCACTCAGCGGTACTGGTGCAACCCGCCGCCCGGGCCCTGGATGAAGACGCCGGCGCGCGGCTGTGGCAGGTTTCCGCAGAATTGACCGGAACCGATTTTTGCGCATAAATTAGGCTGTAGATATTGAGTGCAGGAGAGAATCAGGACATGGGATTGGCATTGCGAACTGAAGCAGAATGGGCGGCCGCGTGTGCCGGGGATGGCGAGTTTCAACAAGCGGCAAGACACTGGCAGGGGGTACTGACCCTGCAAATGGGTGAACAACAGCTGTCGATCAGTCTGAACGATGGTGCCGTCAGTCCGGGCGCAAGCGCGGCACCGGTGTTAACTTACAGCGGTTCGGAAAGTGTCTGGCAGGAGATGTTGCAGCAGGTGCCCGCGCGCTTTCACAACGATCTCATGGCCAACATCTCCGCGCATCAGGGCTTGCAGCGCGAAGGGGACGCGCTGTTGCATGCACAATACTACCCTGCAGTTATGCGGGCCCTGGAGCTGTTGCGCCCGGCTAACGACAGTTATCCGTTACGCCCGGATGACATCAGTGTGCATGGTCATGTGGATGCCCCGGTGGGTCGCTATATTCATTTGCATCTGGGTGGCCAGGATCACCGCATTTACTACGAAGAGGCAGGGCAGGGCATACCAGTGCTTATGCAGCATACCGCAGGGTGCCACGGCAGCCAGTGGCGGCATTTATTTGAAATGCCGGAAATCACCAGCCGCTTTCGGCTCATCGCATATGATCTGCCCTGTCACGGCAAGTCGCTGCCACCGGTTGAGCGCTCCTGGTGGGCTGAACCTTATGCTCTGAAGGGCGAGTTTCTGCGTTCTATTCCCGTGCAGCTGGCAGCAGCTCTGGGGTTGGATCGGCCGGTGTTCATGGGCTGTTCGGTTGGTGGTCTGCTGGCCCTGGACCTGGCGCATAAAAATGCAGAGACGTTTCGGGCGGTCATATCCGTTGAAGGCGCGTTGACCATCAGTGGCCAGACCAGTGAACTGGGAGAGTTGTGGCACCCGCAGATCAGTAATGAATACAAGGCGCGATTGATGGATGGCTTGATGTCGCCCACCTCGCCGGAGGCTTATCGTAAAGAAACCAGTTTTGTCTACGCCAGTGGCTGGCCACCCGCATTTCTCGGTGATCTGCACTATTACATGGACGAGTATGATCTGACCGAAGATGCGGCGGATATTGATACCGGTAAGGTGGCGGTGCACATCCTTTCGGGGGAATATGATTACAGTGGTACCAGTGAGCTGGGCCGCGCCGCGCACAAGGCGATTGCGGGCTCCACCTGGGCGGAAATGACCGGCGTCGGTCACTTTCCAATGAGTGAAAATCCGGTGGTTTTTGCGCAGTACCTCCAGCCGGTACTCAACTCAATCAACTAGTGTCACACCCTTCATCTGACAACACAGAGATTGTACGCCGGCGTTATGAATACGCGTTGGGGATTGATACGCGCGACTGGGATCTGTATCGCAGCATATTCACCGATCAGATTACTATGGACTTTTCGTCCTATAGTGGCCAACCTGCGAGCACCATGGCTGCTGATGACTGGGTGGCGAATTGTGCCGCGCTATTTAATGGTCTGGATGCCACGCAGCATGTGATGTCCAACCCCATGGTAGATGTGCAGGGTGATACTGCGCGCCTGCGCATGTACATGCAGGCTGAACACTTCCTGGCAAATCCGCAAGGTGACGCAAGCTTCACCATCGGCGGTTATTATGACGACCAACTGCAGCGCACGCCGTCAGGCTGGAAAATCACGGCAGTGACCTTAAATGTCTTCTGGCAACGGGGTAACCGCCACATCATGGCGCTGGCGGTGGAGAAAGCGGCTGCACGATAATTGTTTGTGCACTCGCTTTTGCAACGACTATGCGTGAAAAGACTCGCCTGGTCGCATCGCGCTGTGACAAAGATCAGTAAAGACAACCTAAGATAAACAAAGATAAGCTCAAGGAGAGTAATCATGCGTGTAGGTATATCACTGCCCGTGCGGGAGATGGCTGGTGATCTGGGCGCCATCAAAGCCTTTGCGCAGGCTGCTGAAGATCTCGGCCTGCGGCACCTGCGTATTCCTGATCAGGTGATTCGTCCCGAAAGCGGTCATCTGCATGAACCGTTGTCGCTGCTTTGTTACCTGGCAGCCGTGACATCGCACATCGAACTGGTGCCATCCGTACTGGTACTGCCACTTCGCCAGACTGCGCTGGTAGCGCGGCAGACGGCTGCGCTGGATGTGTTGTCCGAGGGCAGGTTGCGTCTGGGTATCGGGGTGGGCGCCAACCCGGCGGAATATAAGGCCATGGGGGTCGACTTCCATACTCGGGGTGTACGTTGTGACGAGCAACTGGAAGTGCTGCACCAGCTCTGGACCCAGCCCGTTGTCAATTTTGAGGGTGAGTATCACCACATCGAGGACAATGGGATTGATCCTCGTCCGACGCGGGGTGCCATTCCCGTCTGGGTCGGGGCGCGGGCCATACCCAGTGCCCCTGTGATCCGGCGTATCGGTCGCTGGGCTTCAGGCTGGTTTGTCCTGGCTGCACCGGAGGATTATACGGGTGTAAAACAGGCCATTGATGAAGCAGCGGTGGCGGCAGGGCGTCAACCGGCCGACATTGGCACGGAGGCGGGCGTTGCGGTGGTTGGACCGCGCGAAGCGGAGTGGCAGAGTCGGGTGAGCAACTGGCATGCTACCGGCCTGACGCACCTGTGCCTGCGCACCCTGGGTGGCGGGCTGGCGGTGGATGAGCACATCGGTCGCATGCAGACCGCCATGGCAGAATTGCCTGTTGAAAACGCAGCACAGTAAGAAATGACTCACCTATGACACAGCCGATTTTAAAGTATCAACGCCTCAACGGATTACAATTAGCCTATTTTGAGTGGGGTTCCCCGCAACCGCAAAAACCCAGCCTCTACTTTGTGCACGCCACCGGCTTTCACGGCCGAGTCTGGGATGCCATTGTGGCGGCGTTTGGCGACTATCATGTGGTTGCACTGGAACAGCGCGGACACGGCCGCAGCGATAAGCGTCCGATTACCACCTGGCGCGATTTTGGCGATGATCAGGTTGCTTTTCTGCAGGCTCTGGGTTTGCGCAATGTCATTGGCATCGGTCATTCGATGGGCGCCCACGGTCTGATTGACGCTGCCGCAGGTACCGGTGCCTGCCACAGTTTGTTGCTGTTAGACCCGACGGTGGCCGCCCCGGAAGCCTACCTGCCAGGCGGTGAGGGCACAGCTGAGCTACCGCAGATCCTGAGTGACGATCAACTCCATCCGGCCGCGCGCCGCCGCCGGCTGTTCAGCAGTGTGGATGAAATGGTTGAGCAGATACGCGTTAAGAGTTCCTTTCCACTGTTTCAGCCGCGCATATTGCGTGACTATTGCGAATATGGCCTGCTGCCTTGCGAAGGAGGTTATGAATTGGCTTGTCCGCCGGAGCTGGAAGCACGCGTCTACATGTCTTCACGCACGAATGCCGGGGTCTACGACAGCGTTCGCAGTCTCTCAATTCCTGCCACAGTGATGCGGGCCAAATTGCCGGATCCGGCGCAGCCGGGTGATTTTTCAGCCTCGCCAACCTGGCCGGGTCTGGCTGGTGAGTTCAAACACGCGAAAGACATTCACCTTCCAGAGTGCAGCCACTTTATTCCCATGCAGGTGCCGGATCTGGTGATTGCTGAACTCGAGGCACTGATTACGCAGTGGTCTCAACCGTCTGGTGCCTGACGGGCCACCTGCTGCTCTAACACATTTTGTAACTCGTGCAGGTTGATCGGTTTGCTCATGTAAGCTTGCATGCCGGCCTGCAGACAGGCTTCCCGGTCTCCTGCCATGGCGTTGGCGGTAAGTGCCACAATATACGGTGCTGTTGCAGGAAATTTACGGATTTTCCGGCAGGCTTCCAGGCCGTCCATCACGGGCATCTGAATATCCATCAGCACAACGTCATAGTCGGTGTGTTGGCAGGCTTTAACCGCCTCCGCGCCGTTGTCTACCATGGTGGCGTCAATGGCGAGTTTCTGCAGCACCTTGCGGATGACAAGTTGGTTCACACGATTGTCCTCCGCCACCAGCACCTTCAGCTGACTTAAGCTGGTTGCGTGAGAATCTGTGATGGTCTGGGTCGGCGAGACCGAATGTTGCTGTTGCCTTGGTGTCTGCCCTGAGATGACTGACAAATTGGTGATTAAGGTTGAGGGCCGCACTGGCTTGTTCACTCTCACCTGAAACAGCGACGGGTCAGCTGACAAGCCACTCGAAGACAGCAGCATCATGGGTATGGGATCGATGGCCTTTAGCCGTCTGGCCAGTTCGGCACCGTCCAGATGGGGCATATTGAAGTCCACAAGCGCGACATCAAAATTGTCAGTGCGGTATTCCTGCAGCGCCAACTGGGGGTTGTCATAAAGGGTAACGGCCATGTGTTCACGCGCCAGGAGTGCCTGCATGACCTGCAGGTTCGTCTGATTGTCATCCACGACCAGTACGCGCAGGCCCTTCAGATTCGGCGTTTCGGTTGCAGGTTGCGCAACCTCTTCCACGGTCACATGAAAATGAAACGTTGAACCCTCACCCGGACGGCTGGTCACGTGTATCGCGCCACCCATTAACTCCACGAGTTGGCGGCAAATGGCCAGGCCAAGCCCCGTGCCACCGTACACTCTGGTGGTTGAGCTGTCGGCCTGAGTGAAGGGTTGGAACAGTTGTTGTTGCTGGTCCCAAGCAATACCAATGCCGGTGTCAGTAACGTCAAAGTGCAGGGCGCAATGGGACGCGCCGCTGGTTGCTTCAGCACGGCGCACCCGCAGTGTCACTTCTCCCTCGACGGTGAATTTAATAGCGTTGGACAGCAGATTGAGCAGAACCTGGCGTAGTCTGGTCATGTCCCCGACACAGAGGTCAGGGACATCTTCTGCAATTTCGTAAACCAGCTCAATGTGCTTCTCGTGGGCCAGTGCGGCAAGCAGCTCAGCGGCTTCACCGACACACTGCTCAATGGAAAAAGATTGCGCTTCCAGCTCCAGCTCTCCGGCATCAATTTTGGAGAAGTCGAGGATATCGTTGATGATTGCCAGCAACGCTTCGCCACTGCTGCGAATGGTGCGCACAAACTCGGTCTGATCGGGGTCAAGCGCCGTGTCGGCGAGGAGGCTGGTCATGCCGATAACGCCGTTCATAGGGGTACGAATCTCGTGGCTCATGTTGGCCAGAAAGCGGCTGCGTGTTGCCAGCGCCTGCTCCGCTACTGCTTTGGCCTCCGCCAGTGCCTCAGCAGCCTGACGACGTTCGGAAATGTCGGCGATACGCACCAGCAGCTGTCGTTCAACCGGAACCCTGCGAATCCATACATCACCCCAGAAACGGCGGCCATGGACGTTGTACAGCTCGTGCTCAAACTGCCACTCACCGGGTTGTTTGCGATGTTCGGCTAGCGCACCGGTGTCGAGGTCCTGCAGCAGTTCCACAATTGCAGGTTGCAGGTCCGCCGCCATGTGGTTTGCAACCACCGTCTGTGCATTGGCATAACCTAACCAGAGCGCATCAGGAGACTGTTCGATGAGCGAAGTCATGACGGCTTGGCTGTGTTGTAAATCCTGTTGTTTGCCGATCATGGTGTTGAGCGTGACGTAACAAAGCCCGCACAACGTATAGAAAGTAATCAGATAGATCAGCGTAAATCCCGGCGGCTGTTCGCTGAGAAACAATGCCAGGCTGCTCGCCAGCGCTGCAATCGTGAGATAGATGCCCACCTGGGAGCGTTGCGGCAGCACTGCTGAGCAACCTACGATCACATTGGCATGGGCCATGACAATCGGCAGAGAAAAATTCGATAGGTACAGGTTGTATGCAAATACAGCGTTGTACAGCGCAATTACGACCAGCAGGTAAGCTGTGGAGTAGCGTTGCACATGGGCAGATAGATAGCTGAGCGTCAGATAGGTGAATCCGGTCAGCGCGCACAGGTAGCGCAGCCCGCTCAGCTCAGGCTCCGCGGGAAACAGCCAGACCAGCGTCAGATCAAAACACACCACTGCAATACCGCCAATGAGTACCAGCAGGCGGGCCTTGTTTAAATGGCTTTGTCTGGTTGCGTCTGTAGAGCTTTCAGGTCTCAACATCCCTTTCCTCAGGATGATTCTGATAAGTCTAGTTCAGCCTCGCGGAGCTTGCCGTGGCAGCGTGTGATGGGCGTCGCATTCGGTAGTGCAAGATGGCAATACGCACTGAAATTGGATAGGTTGTTGGATTGTTACCGAGGGAATGCCGCTGATGACTCAACGCAAATTGCGACCGCTGCCGCAGCCTACGCCGGAAACCCAGCACTTCTGGGACGGCTGCAGGGCCGGCGAACTGCGCCTGCAGCGCTGCGGGGATTGCGCCCACGTCTACTTTCCACCACGACCGTTCTGCCCTGCTTGCAGCAGTCGCAACGTGTCCGTCTTCGCCGCAGCCGGCACGGCAACCCTGGCTTCATATGTCATCAACCATCGTCCGCACCCGGCCTGGGACGCGCCTTACGCCATTGCTGTGGTACAACTGACTGAAGGCCCGCGGATGGCCACCAATATTGTGGAATGCCCGCAGACGCCTGAAGCTTTACAACTGGATATGCCGTTGGAGGTGGTGTTTGCGCCAATGAACGAAGACATTTCTTTGCCTCACTTCCGGCCGGTACAGTCTGTATGACTGGGGTTTGTGTCGTCGGCGCGGCGGAAACTACGGAACTGGGCAAAGTACCCAATATGAGCCAGCTGATGTTGCATGCGGATGCGGCACTGAATGCCATGGCTGACGCCGGTATTCGCGCAGCGGATATTGATGGACTGGCCACTGCCGGGGAGCGGCCGACAGACCTGGCCTATTACCTGGGGATTACGCCCAACTGGGTGGATGGCACTTCAGTGGGTGGCTGTTCTTTCATGCTGCATGTGCGTCATGCGGTGGCGGCGCTGCAGGCTGGTTTGTGCAAGACTGTCTTAATCACCCATGGCGAAAGTGGACGTTCCCGGGTAGGCGCCGGAGGTTTTGCGCAGGCGCCTTCATCGCTCGCAGGACAGTTTGAAGCGCCGTTTGGCACCGCTGGTCCGCCGTCCACGTTCACGCTGCCAGTACTGCGCTACATGCATGACTACGGTGTCAGCCATGAACAGCTGGCGATGGTGGCAGTAGTGCAGCGGGAGTGGGCCGGGATGAATCCACGGGCGAGTTTTCGCGACCCGATCACGGTGGATGATGTCCTTAACTCACCGATGATTGCCTATCCTTTTCATCTGCTTGAATGCTGTCTGGTGACTGACGGTGGTGGTGCACTGATTCTCACCCTGGCAGAGCGGGCAGAAGATTTCAGCGGCCAGGCCGTGCATATATGGGGTACCGGGGAAAGCACTGAAACGCCGATGATCAGTCAGATGCAGGATCTGACCAGCAGCCGGGCGTTCAGTGTGGCAGGACCGCGAGCGATGCGTGAGGCGGGTATCACGCACGGTGATGTGGACCATTTAATGATTTATGACGCATTTGCGCATCTGCCGCTGTACGGCCTGGAAGACCTGGGTTTCTGCGCCCGCGGGGAAGCCCCTGACTTTATCTGGGAGCGCCACACCGCGCCGGGTGGTAGTCTGCCTACCAATACGAACGGTGGCGGTTTGTCCTACATGCATTCGGGTATGTATGGCATGTATGCGTTGCAGGAGAGCGTACGGCAGATACGTGGGGTTGCCCCGGCGCAGGTTACCGGGGCGGAAGTTTCCGTGTGCCTGGGTGTTGGCGGTATGTTTGGCGCCAGCGGTTGCATTGTGTTTGGTAAAGACGCCCGATGACACAACCCATGAGCTGGCGCACGCGCATTTTTTATGCCGTTGGGCAGATGCCTGAAGGTATTAAAACCGCAGCGTTTGGGTTCTTTCTGCTGTTCTACTACAACCAGGTGCTGGGCCTGTCCGGCACTCTGGCTGGCATCGCGCTGTTTATTGCCTTGTTTTTTGATGCCGTATCAGATCCGGTGGTGGGTTCCTGGTCGGATTTTGCAAAAACGCGCTGGGGCCGACGACACCCCTTTATGTATTGGTCAGCGCTGCCTTTTGCCTTGTGTTACTTTGCTTTGTTTGCACCCCCGGATAGCCTGGGACAGAGCGGCCTGTTTGTGTGGCTGTTAGTGTTCACGGTGCTCACACGTGTGTGCATGACGTTTTATCATGTGCCGTTTATGTCCCTGGGTGCGGAGCTGACCCAGAACTACGATGAACGCACGTTGCTGGCGGCTTTGCGTAATGTTTTTCAGCTGCTGGGCATGTTCTTTGTTCTCATAGGCGGCAATTTTCTATTTTTTGCGGATTCCGCAGAGTTCAGCAACGGCCAGCTGAATCCGGAGGCATACATACCCTTTGCGCTGGCGTGTATCCCCTTGATGTTGCTGGGTGTCTGGACGGCCGCTGCCTGCACGCATGCTGAGATACCGCGTTTGCAGCAACCTGTGCAGACCCGGGGCAGCAATATACTGCTTGGCGCGGTGGCGGATCTGCGCCAGGCGTTCAGCATTCGCGCATTTGTTGCGGTGGTGGCAGCAAGCATTCTGTTCAGCGTCAATCAGGGCATGGTTCAGGCCCTGCATTTGTACACGGCCAGCTATTTTTTTGAGTTGAGCGGGGCGCAGATCACCGGGCTGTTTGCCGGCGCCATTACGGGTATTGTTATCGGCAGCCTGCTCAGCCGACCCATGGCTGTGCTGGTGCCTGAAAAACGTATGCTGTTTCTGCTGGGCTCAGCGTGGTACGCGTTGTGGACAAGCAGCATTATTGTCTTGCGCCTGTTGGACGTGATTCCGGGCAACGACCACCCGTGGGTGGCGCCAGCCTATATTGCAACGGGTTGTATATCCGCGCTCGGGCTGGGAGTCGGTATTCCCATGATCACCTCCATGATTGCTGATGTTACGGATGCGCATGAGCTGCGCTACGGTACGCGACAAGAGGGCATCTACTATGCCGCGGCATCTTTTGCCAGCAAAGCGGTCGGTGGCATTGGCCCTATTCTGGCCGGTTTTGTGATCGATCTGGCGGGCATTGTGCCCGGCAGCACGCCAGGCGAAGTTGCGCCGGAAGCCATTGTGCGTTTTGGCTGGGCCACCGGTCCCAGTGTGCTGCTGTTGTCCGGCTTGTCCATTCTGTGTATTTGTTTTTACTCGCTTTCCAGGCAAAAACATGGCGAAATACTGACTGAGCTGAGACATCGGCAGACCGTGCCAAAATCAGTTTGAGAGTCAGTCTGAAGTCAGACGCTTCAGGCAACCCGGGGAGAGTGAGATAGCGAGGACAGAGAGGAGAGAAGCAATGTCAGTAACCGGTCAGTGCTTGTGTGGCGCCATTAAGTACGAAATTTCCAATCCGCTGACGACCATGGGCGTGTGTCACTGCAAAAACTGCCAGCGCCAGGCGGGGTCCGCCTTTTCGACGCTGGCGGCAGTACCCGTCAGCGATTTCAGCATGACCGGTACGCCGAAGCTGTACCAAGATCAGGATACAACCAGCGGCGATCCCGTGGAACGCTACTTCTGTGAGCATTGTGGCTCACCCATTTATTCTGCGCTGGGCGCGCAGCCGGAAGCAATTTATCTGAAAACCGGCACGCTGGATGACACGGCTGATTTTGCCCCGCAGTTTCAGGCCTGGTGCGACACCAAGCAGAACTGGGTGGAGCTGGTGGATGGTGTGCCGGCAATTCCTACACAGTAAGTCGTTGTGCGGCTGAATCTAAAGCTTCTTAGCCATCCGACTGTTCAACGAGCGCTTCCCAGCGCGCGAACGCGGTATCCAGTGCTTCGCTGAGTGTTTCAAGTTCAGCCAGCGTTGATTTAATCGCATCAGGTGCCTGCTGATAGAACCCAGGCTCTGCAGTCTGGCTCTGCAGCTTGGCCAGCCGTGCTTCCATGTCTTCGATGCGCTCGGGTAGCCGCTCCAGCTCGCGCTGATCTTTGTAGCTTAGGCGTTTGCGCTTTGCGGTACCGCTGACTTTGTCTGCGCCAGCGCCGCCTGTCCCTGCAGTATGGTTGGCGCCATCCGGATTCTGTGCGGCGGTTTGTTTTGCTGCGGGTCCCGAACTGGTCGTTGCCAGCGCGTTACCGGGTATGTCGCTGTAGCCGCCGACGTATTCTCGCACGCTTCCATCCGGCTGAATAACCAGCGTACTGGTGACCACCGCGTCCAGAAAGGCGCGGTCGTGGCTGACAACGATGATGGTGCCGCTGAAGTCCAGCAGCAGTTCTTCAACCAGCTCAAGGGTTTCGATGTCCAGGTCGTTGGTGGGTTCATCCATCACCAGCACATTCGCGGGTTTAGCAAACAACCTAGCCATCATCAGCCGGTTCTTTTCACCGCCTGACAACTGGCTCACAGGTACGTTGAGTTGTGCTGGGGGGAACAGAAAGTCTGCCAGATAACCGGCGACGTGTTTGTCTCTGCCGTTAATGTGCACGTGATCCGCGCCGTCTGCGATATTCTCCCGCACGGTATCCTGCAGGTTGAGTTGCGCTCGTTGTTGATCAAAGTAGGCCACCTGAAGCCGGCTGCCGCGATGTGCCATACCGCTGGAGGGGGTGAGCTCACCCAGAATCAGTTGCACCAGAGTGCTCTTGCCGCTGCCGTTGGGTCCCACAATACCAATCCGGTCCTGCCGGCTGATGGTCACGCTGCAAGCGTCGATAGTGGGTGGGCCGTCCTGGGTGTAGGCAAAGGTGACATTCTGCAGCTCAGCTACCAGTTCGCCGGATCTGGCTGAGTCATCAATGGCCGCATGCATTTTACCTTGTTGCTCAAGGCGTTCAGCACGTTGTTTGCGCAAGGCCTGGAGACGTCGCACCCGGCCTTCGTTGCGTGTTCGCCGGGCCTTGATACCCTCGCGGATCCAGGCTTCTTCCTGGGCCAGCATTTGGTCAAATTTGCGGTTGGTGGTTTGTTCCACGTCCCGAGCCTGGGACCTGGCGCGGGTGTAATCGCGGTAGTTGCCTGGATAACGCGTCAGGCAACCTCGGTCCAGTTCAACGATGTCGGTGGCCACATTATCGATCAAACGGCGGTCGTGGGTGACAAATACAACGGCGGCGCGGCTGTTCTGCAAAACGTTCTGCAGCTGCTCAATGGATTCTATGTCCATGTGATTGGTGGGTTCGTCCAACAATAGAATCTGTGGATCGCCAACCAGCGCCTGAGCCAACATGGCGCGGCGCCGCATACCACCTGAACAGCTGCTCAGCAGCGCGTCCGGCGACAGCCGCAGGTCCTGTAACACGCGATTGATACGCGGTTCCACATTCCAGCCTTGCCGTGCGTCGATGTCGGCTTCTATGGCCGGCAACCGGTTCAAGGCTTTGGCATCCACGCCACTCCGCAGGGTCAGTTCGTGGTAGGTGGCCAAAAGGGTGCCAATCTCTCCGAGGCCGGCTGCAGCCACTTGATACAGGGTTTGCTCCGTGGCTGCAGGCACTTCCTGGGGTAAGTAGGCCAAACGGACGTGCTCTGCGGTCCAGCGGGTGCCGTCGTCCAGTGCAAGCTGGCCAGCCAGCACTCTAAGCAACGTGGACTTGCCGGCGCCATTACGCCCTACCAGCGCAATCCGTTCTCCCAGTTTGACGTTGATGTGCACGCTGTCCAGCAGCACCTGGGTGCCATAGCTAACTTCAGCATTAGAAAGTTGCAGCACCTGCACGTCAGCTTTGCTCTGCTGGTGTGGTCATCGTGTGGGTGCGGACAACGGCGAGAAAGTCTTCGCCGTATTTCTTCAACTTGGCTTGGCCAACGCCGGAAATTTCGAGCAGTTCATCTGCATTTCGAGGCCGATGTTCGACGATCCCCAACAGGGTGGCATCGTGGAACACCACATAAGGCGGGACGTTGGCCGCGCTGGCCAGTTGTCCCCGCAGGGCCTTGAGATCCTGCATCAGATCTTCGTCTTCCAACGGCAGTACG
This sequence comes from Pseudomonadota bacterium, assembly GCA_039196385.1. GTDB lineage: Bacteria > Pseudomonadota > Gammaproteobacteria > Pseudomonadales > Azotimanducaceae > UBA4421. Next base: position 1,715 of record JBCCUW010000028.1, on the reverse strand, counting down.
TAGTCGCTGCGGGTGGTGCGAGTGGCCTTTACCTGTTCAGCATCTACCTTGTCAGCATCAGGGCGCAGCATCAGCTTGGTCTCGCCGCGCAATATCGCCTTACTCTCAGGCGTCAGCACCAGCCCACCAAAGCGCTGGTGGTCCGCTTGCAGAAAGCCGCGTGCGAGGAGTTGGCGAAACACAGATCGCCATTGCCGCTCGCTGAGATCGCGGCCAATGCCGAACGTGCTCAGAGCCTGATGGGCAAATTTCTCCACTTTGTCATTAAGCTGGCCGCGCAGAACGTCGATCACGTGACCCGCGCCAAAACGTTGACCCGTGCGATAGACGCACGACAACGCCTTCTGCGCAGGTTCGGTAGCATCCCAGGTCGCCGGGGGGTGAACACATACGTCACAATGACCACAGGGCGTCTGGGCCGCGGTTGGATCGTCAAAATAGGCGAGTAACGCCTGGCGGCGGCACGTGGTGACCTCACACCAGGCCAGCAGCCGGGTCAACTTGCTCCTTTCGATCTGCTTCTGCGCCATGGCCGCACTGGACTCATCCACCATGCGGCTCAGCCTTACCACATCCTGCAGTCCATAAAGCATCCAGGCATCTGCGGGTAACCCATCGCGCCCGGCGCGTCCGGTTTCCTGATAATAAGCCTCCATATTTTTAGGCAGATCGAGATGCGCGACAAACCTGACGTCGGGTTTGTCGATACCCATGCCAAACGCAATGGTCGCGACCACAATAACTCCGTCTTCGCGTAGAAAACGATCCTGGTGATCCTGACGCACAGCGGTATCCAGCCCGGCGTGATAGGGTAGAGCAACATAACCCTGCTGGCACAGCCAGCTGGCGATACTTTCCACGCTGCGTCGTGACAGGCAATACACAATCCCGCTGTCACCGTTGTGGGTGCGCAGGAAGCTCAGCAGCTGCTTTTTCGCGTTACTTTTTGCCTGCACGGAATAGTAGATGTTGGGGCGATCGAAGCCGTGCGTGAATCGTTGCGGTGCGTTGAGGTCGAGTTTGTCGACAATGTCTGCCTGGGTGCGTTGATCCGCGGTGGCGGTCAGCGCAAGACGCGGTGTATCGGGAAAAACGCTGCGTAGCTGGTTAAGCGCAAGATAGTCCTGCCGGAAGTCGTGTCCCCAGGCCGATACACAGTGCGCTTCGTCGATGGCCACCAGGCAGACGCGGACCCGGCTGAACAAAGCCAGGGTGTCGGATTGCAGCAGGCGCTCTGGAGCGATATATAACAGGTCCAGTTCACCACGCCGCGCGCGATCTTCTACGTCCTGCTGAGCGGCGCGGGTGAGGGTGGAATTTAAGTAAGCCGCGCTGACCCCAACCTGGTTGAGCGCCTCAACCTGATCACGCATCAATGCAATCAGCGGCGACACCACAATAGCCAGACCCTCCAGCAGCAGCGCCGGTATCTGGTAGCAGACTGACTTGCCGCCACCTGTCGGCATGATCACCAGGGTGTCCTGGCCCGCGCAGACGGCGTTGATAATTGCTGCCTGCTGGCCGCGAAATTCTTTGTACCCATACACCTGCTGCAACACTCGCAGAGGTTCGTCTTTGCGCATTTTTACTCCTGGTGCGGCTGGCGGGCCTTGTTTGGAGCAGGATTATGAACGCGCCTGGGCGGGCGGCGCAATCAGCATCTTGCGCTTGTATCAGCCAAGTACTTAACAGTGTGTTGCCTGGTTGCTTAGCCG
>JBCCUW010000027.1:0-17615 GCA_039196385.1 Pseudomonadota bacterium | reverse complement strand
TGGACAGTCAGAATCGCGATCTTACGGAGATTATCAGCCACAGCCAGATGAATACGCTGACAAACAGTATCCGCAAGTCGACGCGCCTGGCGGTGATCAAAGAAATACGCCCCGAGCTTGAGCGTTTGCTGCAAAGGGTTGATGATACGGTGCAGCAGCAACGCCAGACGCTGATTAGCGACGCTCACGCGCGGGTTGAAAAGATTGTTGGTGGCGAACAAGCGCGGTTGATGCAGTTGCAGCGGGTCAACCCAGCGATCCGCGACGAAGAGGTTGAGTTTTTTGCGGCCCAGGCGGAGCGTGTTAGGGCACATATAGATAACGCAACACTCGATCTGCAGGCTGCCCGGGTGGTGATTGCAACCTGAATTGAACATAGCGGGTAAAAAACGGGTAAATAGTGCCGAATGGATCAGTTGACAGAGCGACGAATCAGCCGGCTTCTGCCACAAGCCCGCCGCCCGGTTTGTGGCAGCGATTTATGCGTCGTCAACGCGACTGGGGGATTCGGCGGGCACTTTACTGGTACCTGATGACACGGCTGGCGCGTCTGGGTGTACGCGTTAACTACGTTTTTGTGGCGTCGCCACTGGCCAACCGGGATTATATTGAACTACCCGATGGTTACGTGAATCGGGCGGTCAGCCTGGAGGAATTGGCGCCGTTTGTAGATAAGGTTGATGGGCTGGACGCGGCGTTTTTTGCACTGGCGGTGGCGCACGACGATTGGTGCATCGCCAGTTTCTTCCATGACCAACTGGTTGGGTACTCTTTCCTTTCACACAGCCGGACACTCGCCAGCAAACAACTGGATATTATAGTGCCGGACGGCTTCAGCTATAGTTACAAGAGTTGGACTGATCCCGAGCACCGACTTGCCCGGTTGTCATCCAGCCGTCTTTATCATTCGAACATTGCCTTTCCAGATAGTAAGCGCTCATTTTATTATGTAGAGACGCATAACTACGCTTCGCTCTTGCGCGGCTATCGGCCCCTCAGCCAGAGGCGCATCCATGCGGGCTATATCGGCTGGTTTACCTGGTTCGGCCGACAGATCCCTTTTGCTTCCCGACGCGCCCTCTGGCTTGGCGTTGAGTTTGTTCCGCGTGGCGAGACGCGGGAGCGATATTATGCATGAGCGCAAACAGGCCAACTGGCGCGAGCGTCTGCGGCTGTGGGGTTGGCGCCGCTCGCTCTATTGGTTGCTGATGAGCGCGCTGGCGCGCCTGGGATTGCGCCTGCACCGGGTTGATACAGCGCCTTATCGCAATCGCACGCCTGCGGCGCAACTGCCTGATGGTTACCGCACCGGTTACGTGCCACTGGCCGAGTTGCAGGCCATGCTGCCGGTGGATGGCCTAAACTCTGCATTCCTCAAACAGGCTGAAGCCCACGGCGATATCTGCGTGGCTAATTTTTATCTGGATCAGTTGGTGGGTTACAGTTTTTACGCCCGCGCCCGGGCTCGCGTTACCGACCAACTGGATATATTGGTGCCGCGGGGGTTTGAATACGTTTACAAGAGTTGGACGCACCCGGAGCATCGTCGCCGGCATCTGAACAAGGCGCGGGCCAACCTTCATCAACCTGCGGCGCTGACACCTGTCTGGTATGTGGAAACGCACAACTATGCGTCGTTACTCACCCACTATCGCTATCCAGCGGGGCGGCCTCTGCGTGCGGGGTATCTTGGTTGGTTTTCTGTTCTCGGTCGTCATTTACCATTTACCAGCCGACAGGCTAAACGCCTGGGTCTGCGCTTGGTGCGCAATGCCCATGATGGCCGGCTGTGGCATACGGAACTTTGAAGCTCAGCGCTGCTTGTCGCGCTCCGCCACCAGTTCCCGGACTCTGGGAATAAGTTCCTGACCATATTCAATGGCATCAGGGAGCGGATCGTAACCGCGGATCAACAAACTGGTGGCGCCCAGATCGTAGTAGGCTACCATGGCCTGGGCGACGGTCTCCGGTGTGCCTACCAGAGCTGTTGAGTTACCTTTTGCGCCACTCGCTTCTGCCAGTGCGGTATACAGGCAGCTGTCGTGCACGTCTTTGGCTGCGGCCGCGTCCAGCAGCCGCCGGGAGCCCTCGTTTTCCGGTGTGTTCAATGTTCGGTCACCGACACGTCGTTTGATCTCGGCAAGAATATGGTGGGCTTTATCCCAGGCTTCAGCGTCGGTACGACCGAGAATGGGCCGGGTCGAGACGCTGAAATTGATGGCGTTGGTACCTGCTGCGTGACGTACCCGGGCCATAAACTCAGCCGTCTCAGCCAGTGGCTCGCCCCATAACATGAATACGTCAATATGGGGGGCAAGCGCGTTGATTGCGGCAGCGGAGCCGCCACCACCATACACCGGAATACGGGGTTGCTGGGCACAGCGGATATCGGCGTAGGCGCCCTGAACGTCATAAAATTCACCGCGGTGGTCAAATGGGCGGGGTTCGGTCCAACTGCGCTTCAGAAGCTGTGCGTATTCTTCGGTGCGGCGGTAGCGGGCGCTGTGGTCTACGTGGTCTCCATCTTTGGCCTGGTCTTTGTCACTGCCGCCGCTGATCAGGTGGACAGCAAGACGCCCCCCGCAGAGCTGATCAAGGGTTGCCAGCTTGCGCGCGGCGACGGTGGGCGCCACAAATCCCGGCCGATGGGCCAGGAGGAATCCCAGCCGCTCCGTAACCGACGCGGCATGGGCGCCGATCATAAAACCATCCGGTGCGTCAGAGAAATAGCCGATGAGTACGCGGTCGAAGTCAGCCTCTTCGTGCACCCTGGCGGTATGGGCGATGACCTCAGCGTCAAACGCGGGTCCCGCAGGTGACACAATTTCCGATGCCACCCTCGGTGCAATCCAACCAATCATTTCTACCGGCATTGCTGACCGTCTCCCCTGAATGACACGCTACCCTGCTGAAGGGGCATGATGACCCGAAAACCGGCGCTGAGGCAACCAGGGCCCTGGCCATGGTGATGGGTGACATACTGTATAGTGGTTCATTGCTGGAGACTTCAGGAGATGAGTTTTTGTTTTATCGAATACCCGGATATTCGCGAACCAACCGGTGCAACCTGGTTAGACTGGTTTTTATGTTGCTGGTGAGTAGCGCCCCCGCGGCTGTATCTGCAGGGGTGCAGCCGCCGCAGGATGTTGCCACAGCGCTGATCCGCGTTAGCGAGCAACAGGACACTGACGAGAAAGCCAAAAAAGCCAAAAAGGAGAAGGTGGTCTGCAAACGTGTAAAAGTCACCGGAACCCATTTCCGCCAGCGTATCTGCCGCACTCAGGCAGTCTGGGAGGAAATAGAACGTGAGAGTCAACGCGCTATGGACGAACTGACGCGTGCCCGTGGGAGCAGTAGCTGAGACTGGCTCAGAGCAGCTGGGTCAGCAATTGCCTGGTATTGTGAAATTCCTCGCGATTCAAGAAGAATTCTGACGCGGCGAAGTCGGTCACACCGGCTTCCCGCAATTCCGCGATGCGCTCGGTGACTGCTTCCGGGCTCCCCACTATGGCCAGTTCAGCGGGTCCTGATACACCCTCGCGGTCGAACATGGCTCGGTAAGAAGGCAGCTTGCCGTACATGCTCAGTCCTTTGCCAATGGCTTCGCGCACCACGTCGGGCTGGTTGGTTACGCACACCGGAAGCGTGGAGATTATCCGGGGGGTAGCGCGTCCCGCTTTGGCAGCAGCTTCGCTGATGCGCGGTTGTATGTGCTCACGAACTGTTTTGGCGCCAACCCATGCCAGCGTCGTGCCATCTGTCAGGCGTCCAGCGACGCCCAGCGCCTGAGGCCCGAGCGCGGCCACCACCACACTTGGGCGGTTTTTGGGGGCGTGGAAAAACTGTGCTTCACACGACAGTGTTTCGCCCTGATAGGCCACCTTTCCTTCGTTTATCGCTGGCATGAGTATGCTCAGGTATTCACGCAGGTGCCGAATCGGCTTGTCGAAACCAATGCCCAGTTGCGCCATCATCGGTTCGTGGGACAAGCCAACACCCAGAGTCAGAGGGCTGCTGAGTACATCGGCAGTTGTGGCAGCCTGGCCCGCCAGCGTCAGCGGATGACGCGGAAAGGTCGGCACAATGGCTGTACCCAGTTCAATATCCGTGACGGTCTGGCCAACTAGAGCCAGTACTGTCAGCGCGTCAAAGCCGCCGGTGGGATGTTCCGCCAGCCAGTAGCTGGTAAAACCATCTGCTGCTGCCTGCGCGGCGTGTTCAGTAACCGCCGCGACGGATGCCTTCTGCACAAGTCCTGTGCCGTTGATGCCTATTTTCATGAGCGCATGATAGCGGCATCGATGCTCAAATGGCAGCGTGTGCTTGCCGGTCAGGCGGTTATTCGATTTACTTGCCGTATGACATTTGCATTAAGACCCAAAACCCCGGCAGGGGAAAAACTTTATGCGGCGGCTTGCCAGATCCAACCGGCGCTGCTGGAACGTGCCGCAAGCGCTGATCTGCACAACGAGATGCCGGCTGCCAGCTATCAAGACCTGATGGACTCGGGCGTTGCTGCAGCCTTTGTCCCTGCTGAACTGGGTGGATTCGGACTGCAATCGGTGCACGACTGGATCGTAGGTATTGTGACGCTGGCCCAGGGTGACCCCTCCGCTGCCATTGCCATCAATATGCACCTCGGCGTGAGCCGTGGTATGGCGCTTGCCTACCATCAGGCCAGTAACACGCCGGCCAAAGCGGCAGTCGCGACGCGGTTGGCGTTACCCCTTGAACAAATCGCGCAGGGCAACATGCTGATTTGCGCAACCGCCACGGAGCCGGGCACAGATAACTTACATCCGCGCACAGAAGCCACTCCGTGTGCGGACGGCTGGCAGATTCATGGACACAAAATATTTGTCACCATGTCGCCGCTGGCCACCCATCTCGGGATGAATCTGCGCATGCGTGATGCCGAAGGGGATCATCTGGTGACCACGATGTTGCCCATGGATACCCCTGGCCTGCTCCCTCAAGGTGATTGGGATGCGCTGGGTATGCGCGGGTCAGGCAGCCAGTCGGTGAAATTTGATGGGGCTGTGGTACCTGCGGGCGCGGTGCGCAAGCTGGGTCCCTGGGGAGAATGGAGCGTGGGTGTGCTGATGAATAGAGCACTTGCCAATCTGCCGCTGGTCGGGGCTTTCCTGGGTATTGCTGAAGCCGCGCATGCAATGGCATTGGAGAAGCTGGGCAGTCAGACGCGCGTAGATGCACCGGTTACCGGTTTCTCTGGTGTGCAGAATCTGGTCGGGGAGATGGATATTGAACTGGCCAAGTGCCGGGCGATCCTTACGGCCGCGGCTGATGCGGTGGATCGTTTTGTCACGGCGCATGCCAGCGAACCGCCGTCGCTGGAAGCCGCGCATCAGCTGATGAAAGACTATCAGGCCGCCAAATGGGTCGTGAATCGAGGCGCCATTGATATTGTCAGCAAAGCGATGGACCTGATGGGGGGCTCGGGTTACACCAATCAGCATCCACTGGCCCGCATGTACCGGGACGTGCGTGCCGGACCATTCATGCAACCCTTTGCCCCGACGGAAGCTCGGGAATATGTGGGTCAGGTGGCGTTGGGGCGGCTGCCAACGGGTTAAAGAGTGCGGCGCCAAACAGGGGCAAACAGGGGCAAATGGGGGCAAATCGGGGAGAGGCTCGACAGAAATGACTGAACAAAAAACAGAAACATCAAAAGACACAGTGATTGATGGCATCGACTACGGGCCCTTGGCTGGCCTGATGGGTCGCTGGCGGGGTAGTGACGGGATGGATATCTCGCCGGAGCCGGATGACACCGAAATGAACCCGTATTATGAAACCATCACGTTTACCCCCGCTGATGATGTGGACAATGCTGAAACCCAGGAACTTGCGGTGGTGCACTACCATCAGATTGTAGCGCGCAAGCGCAACGATAAGGTGTTTCACAATGAAAGTGGCTACTGGCTCTGGGATAAAGCCCAAGATCTGGTGATGGTATCGTTTGCTATACCCCGCGGACTGGCACTGGTGGCAGGAGGGCAGAGTCAGGCCACGGCAAAGGGCATGGAACTGCACGTGGAAGCCGCTCAGGACCACCCTGATTGGCCTATCAGTCAATCGCCTTTTCTCCGTGAGCGGGCAAAAACGCTATCTTTTGAGCGTCGTATGGTGATTTCGGATAACCAGATCCTGTATCAACAGACAACCAAGCTGGATATCTACGGCCGCCAGTTTGATCATACGGATGAAAACACGCTGCACAGAGAGGCGGACTGAAGTGGCTGTGTTGTCACAGTTCTAGAGGATAAGGGGTGCAATTACTACAAACCGATCTTGGAATTGCGCGCTGGCGCGGCGGCCATGTGCTGCCAGCCGATGGAGCAAACACGGTGGATCTGCTGGAAGTTGAGTTGGCGACCATTCAGGAATATTTGCAGACCGGCCGGTTCGCTGAGCTTGGTGAAACACAACTCGTCCGAAAAAGCGTTGCCCTGCAGGATTTAGCGTTGCAGCCACTCTGCCAGCCAACCGTTTTTGTCATTGCCGGACTGAATTACCGGGCTCATTGTGAAGAAATTGGCCGACCTGTGCCGGACAGGCTGCTGTTTGGCACAGCGCCAGGCAGCGCCGCCCATGTGCACCAGCAGCCGGTGAACATACCTGTAGCCGCGCCGGAAGAAGTTGATTATGAAGGCGAGATCGGCATTGTTATCAGCCAGTCCGCATCCGCGGTGACAGCAGCTGACGCTTGGCAGGTAGTCGCAGGCCTGGTTGCGCTGAACGATGTGTCAGCGCGGGACGTACAGGCTGGCGGCACCCTGGAAGCGCTCGGCCAGGCTAAGGGGTTTGCTGGCTTCAAGCCGTTTGGACCCGTGCTTGCGACCCTCGACGAATTTATTGATCCGTTGGATATTGCCATCACCACCCGGGTCAATGGTGATATCCGCCAACAGGGACATAGCAGCGATATGGTCTTCAATATTCCGCAGATTATTGAAATTGTGACGCGCAGACAGACACTGCAACCGGGTGACATTATCTGTACCGGGACACCGGGCGGCGTGGCACATGGCGGCCAGTATCCTTACTTACGCAGTGGTGATGTGGTCCAGATTCAATTGGACAATTTGCCCGTGCTGGAAAATCGCTTTGTCTGAATCAAAGACGGGTGGGCGTCAAATACTCGGGGACTACCATGTATACCACTTGCCATCTGCGGTGGGTTGCATGAGCAGATAGCTCCACCACAAGAACTGGCCTGACCGGTCGCTGTCCGGCAGGGTGCAGTTGATGCGAGTGCGCCCAACGTTCAGAGGTTTGTCAAAACGCAGCTGCCACTGGTTGGTCGCTGTTTGCTCGAGTCCCATGCGACCGTGGCCACCGGCAAAACAGTTCAGCTGAGTCGGGTTGGGTTGATCGCGCATCAGTTGCAGCTCCAGCTGCGGCAGCGTATCCGGAGCGGGTACCACGTAACCGTTGCGCGGGTTGGCCTGCAGATGCAGGGGGCGGGCGTTAACGCGCTGAACGAAGTTATCCAACTCAGCGTAGCGGCCGGCCATGGCGAAGCGTGGCAAGGCCAGAAAATCGCTGAATTGGTCAATAGCACCGGAATGCTGGGCCACCCCGGTGAGATCCAGCGCCGCCACCAGCGCCGTCAGCTCTGGTGTGAATTCGCCATAGGGATAGGCGAACAGCTCAGTCTCTACGCCCAGCTTCTCCTGTAACCTGGTGTGGGCGGCTGTAATGTCTTGATTCACGCGCAGCTGCCACTGTTGCTTGGATTCGTCTGGCTGTTGCGCAACCAGATGCGCGTGCGTATGGGAGTGGTTGCCGATCTCCACGCCAGCGGCAACCAGTTCCTCTAACTGTGACCAGTTCATATAAGGTGCGGCGCCACGATCGGTGGCAGCGGTGTTCACAAACACGGTAAACGGCCAGTTGCGTGCTGCCAGCATGGGCAGCGCGGTTGTCAGCACCGAGCGGTACGCATCGTCAAAAGTCAGCGCCACTGTGCGTGGTGGTAGCGGTTGTTGCTGTTTCAGCAGCTTGACGATGCTGCCCAGAGACAGCACGGTAAAATCAGCCTGCGCCAGGTATGCCAGGTGGGCAGCAAACAGTTCCGGGCTGACACTGGTGCTGGCTGGGGTGTCGTTGGCAACATGGTGATAGACCAGCACAACGGCATGCTCGGACGCAGCGATTGCCCCGGTATGAGTCCAGATCAGCAGGAGGCAAAGCCAGAACGATAGTCTGCGTTGCTTACTCCAGGGCATTGCTTCTGATCATCGATTGCACTTCACGCACATAAGCTTCACCCCGTTCGGAGTAGGCCAGCAGTCCGTCTGCCAGCTTAATCCCGCTGAGCGGCTCACCAGCGCTGGCCATCTGCGCGCGTAGTTGGCGAAACTGTGCATAACGTGGGTGGGTGTTGAGGTTCTGCAGGTAGGCGCTGATGGCGTCACCCGGCCGGCTGAAACGCTTGACCTCGTGGCGTCGGCCGGATTCGCGTGCTGCGGGTAACATGCCACAGCCCGCTTCAAAACACTGGTGGCCAAATAGATTGTTGCCCTGCCGGGCAAATTTGGAGCTGCCCCAGCCGGACTCTTTGGCAGCCTGAATCAGTACCAGCGAAGCCGGCACAGTATTTACCCGACGCAACGCCTCATCCAACAGTGACTGGTCTGAGGTCGCGCCATCGAATTCGATGTGGTAGCGTGCGGCTATGTTGTTCAGCTGGACTCTGTCGTACCAGGCCAGCTGGGACTGTTTGGCAATAGGAGAGGCATTGGCAGAGGCAGAGGCAGTGACAGGGACGGGCGCAGGTGATGCGCCCGCGTTCCCGGCAGTGCTGTTGAGGGATTGCTGCAATCGTTCCAAGGTGTTGCGATCGCGCTGAATGGCCTGATTGGCGCCGGCAATCCGAGGCTTCAGGTAGGCAAAAAACGCCTGCTTCTTTTCCTTCACAGTGGCAGAGGCGGCAAAATCCGGCAGCTGAATAAAGCGTTGCTGGTAAACCCACCAGACACTGCCACTCAGCAACAGTACACACAACATGGCCACAAACAGTGGGGAGACTGATTGTGGCGGGCTAATCGTGTCCTGCTGGCCTGGCATGCGTGTCATGTTACCGCGCATCGCCGCAGGCACAAAATGCGTGTGTGTGATTGTTCTCCTATGACAGGGCATGACGGGGAGAGAAGTCGAGCAATGAGTACGCAACTGCCGGGATACAACACCGGTTATCAGCCGCAGGACGAGGCTGGCCTCGAAGAACGCATGGCGGGTGAGGGCTTCAGCAAAGGCTATCGGTATTACGCCCTTGGCTTGCTGACGGTCGTCTATGTTTTCAATTTCATCGACCGGCAGATTGTCGTCATTCTGCAAGAGTCCATTAAGCAGGATCTCGGCTTAATGGATTGGCAACTGGGGATGCTCAGCGGCTTTGCCTTTGCTGTGTTCTACGTGACCATGGGTGTCCCCATCGCACGCATTGCGGATATGCACTCTCGACGGAACGTCATCTCTATCTCGCTGGCGCTGTGGAGTGGTATGACAGCGCTGTGTGGCACGGTGAATCATTTCTGGCAGCTGCTCCTGGCACGGATTGGCGTTGGGGTGGGAGAAGCGGGCTGCAGTCCGCCGGCCCATTCAATTATCTCCGATCTCTTCCCGCCGGCTCAGCGGGCTACAGCATTGTCCATCTACAATATGGGTATCAATTTCGGCGTGTTTATCGGCTTCCTTGCGGGTGGCTGGATCAACCAGTACCTGGGCTGGCGTTATGCCTTCATTGCGGTGGGCTTGCCCGGTATAGCCTTCGCCGTATTTGTGCGTTTGACCTTGCGTGAGCCGCCTCGCGGTTTGTCCGAACCGAAGCCGGTGAGCAGCGATACGCCGGCGTTAATGGAAGTATTCCGGCTACTTTGGGACCGGGTTTCGTTTCGTCATATGGCCATGGCAGCCGGGTTGCATGCCTTTGTGTCGTATGGTGTGGGCGGTTGGATGGCGCCTTTCCTGCAGCGTGTCCATGGGCTTGAGAGTGGTGAAACTGCCAACTGGTTGGCGCCGGTCGCCGCCCTGCCTGCAGCGGTGGGGGCGTTCCTGGGGGGTTATCTCTGTGACAAGTATGGTGCCCGGGATGCGCGGATGTACATCTGGATTCCCGGCGCCGCCATCGTGTTCGCCATTCCCTTTCAGTTGGCGGTGTACTTTATGACAGATCACCGCACCGCCATGTTGTTGTATGCCATTCCGGTGCTGCTGAATGCCTGTTATCTGGGACCCATGCTGGCTATGACCCATGGTCTGGTATCGCTGCGCATGCGGGCTGTGTCGTCCAGTGTGTTGTTCCTGGTATTGAATTTTATCGGTCTGGGCCTGGGTCCGCTGGCAACCGGGGGGTTGAGTGACTATTTTGGGGCGGATATGGGTGCGGCAGAAGGTTTGCGTTGGTCGCTGGTGGTTGTCACGTTGGCCAATGTGTGGGCCGCCGCGCATTACTTTTATGCGGCGAGGACTTTGCGTGATGATCTGGCGCGGGCGCCGGTATAGATAATTCAGGGGAAGCAGTAGTGACAGACGAACAAGACCGTAGTGGGGCGGAGAGCCTTGTGCAGACACTGGTAGATGCAGAAGTTGATGTCTGTTTCGCGAATCCGGGGACATCCGAAATGCACTTTGTTGCCGCCTTGGACAGCAACCCGGAAATGCGTTGTGTACTCGGCCTGTTTGAAGGCATTGTCACAGGCGCCGCTGACGGTTATGGGCGCATGCGCGGTAAACCGGCGGTGACGCTGACCCATCTCGGTCCCGGGCTGGGCAATGGTCTGGCTAACCTGCACAACGCCAAAAAGGCCCGCACCCCGGTGGTAAATGTGGTGGGTGATCACGCGACTTTTCACCGCCAGTTTGACGCGCCTCTAACTTCGGATGTGGAAGGTATTGCCCGGCCAGTGTCCGGTTGGGTTAAGGTATCGCAGTCCGCAGATGACGTGGCGGCAGATGGTGCAGAAGCCGTACAGGCGGCAATGGCGCCGCCGGGACAGGTGGCCACACTGATTCTCCCCGCTGATACCGCGTGGAACCGTACCACGGCCAGTGCCGGCCCCTTGCCATCTCTTGCGCCCGCACCATTCAGAGCCGAGCATGTGGACAGCGTTGCTCAGGCACTGACCACCGGCGAGCCGGCAGTGATATTGATGAACGGCGTCATCACTGCAGAGCGTGCGGCGCTGGCAGACCGTATTGCCGCCAAAACGGGGGCGCGAGTCATTATGGATACCTTTGTCGGCCGTACTCAGCGTGGTGCTGGACGGGCGGAGATTCAGCGCTTGCCTTACTTTGGTGAACAGGCGGCAGAAGTATTGGCCGGCACACAGCACCTCATCTTGTTAAGTACCCAGGCGCCGGTAACCTTCTTTGCTTATCCGGATAAACCCAACTGGCTGACGCCGGATGGTTGCCAGACGCATGTACTGGCTGAACGGAATGAAGACATTGACGGTGCGCTTGAGGCGTTACTCGAGGCGGTGAACGCAACGGATACGCAGCCGCGGCTGGTGCCGCTCGAGATTCCGGATTTATCCTCAGGTACGTTGACGCCAGCAAATCTGGGCGCCGCCCTTGCCCGCGAGTTCCCCGACAACGCGATTGTGGTGGATGAGGGCGGTACCTGTGGTGGCGGTTGTGCCGCGGCCACTCGCACGGTAGCACCCCACGACTGGCTGATGCTGACGGGCGGTTCGATAGGTTATGGTCTGCCGTGTGCAACCGGCGCCGCAGTGGCCTGTCCGGACCGGCGGGTGATCTGTCTGCAGGCAGACGGTGGTGGCATGTATACGAATCAGGCGCTCTGGACGCAGGCCCGTGAGCGCCTGGATGTCACCACGATCATTTTTGCGAATCAGAAGTATTCCATCCTGCAGATTGAGTTTGGTCGAGTGGGTGCTCACAATCCCGGGCCCAAGGCGATGAGTATGCTCGATCTGACCAATCCGGAACTGAACTGGGTATCTTTGGCAGAAGGCATGGGGGTGCCGGCCTGGCGGGTCCATACGGTAGAAGAATTTGTTGCTGCGCTGCGCGCGTCGCTGGCGACATCCGGGCCTTCGTTAATTGAGGCGATGTTGTAAAAAATGGCTGATTCACGAGCCGACGCTGCAGACCCATCGCAAACGCCTCCCTCAGGTGATTCGTCGGGCGCTTCATCGGTTTCTTCGCCAGGCTCTCCATCTGGAGGGGCGCCCTCCAAATGGTATGCGCACTATGTACTGTTTGTGCTGGTTCTGGTGTACATCTTCAACTTCATTGATCGCAATATCCTCTCCATCCTTGCGGAAGACATTAAAGCTGATCTGGGCATTACAGACGCCCAGATGGGCTTTCTGTATGGCACGGTGTTTGCGGTTTTTTATGCGGTTTTCGGCATCCCGTTAGCGCGCTTTGCAGATGTTTGGACCCGCCGCAGTCTGATTTCCATTGGTCTGGGCTTCTGGAGTCTGATGACCGCACTGTCTGGTCTGGCGCGATCTTTCGGTGCCCTGGCGGCTTACCGCATCGGGGTGGGTATTGGCGAGGCCAGCGCTTCACCGGCAGCTTACTCGATGTTGTCAGACTACTACCCGCCACATCTGCGCGCCACGGTGATCGCCATCTATGCGGCGGGCGTTTACATTGGCGCCGGAATCGGCATTTTCCTGGGTGGCTACATTCTTGAATCCTGGGCGGCCGCTTACCCGGACGGTGATGCGCCGTTTGGCCTGAAAGGTTGGCAGGCTGCCTTTATGGCGGTTGGCCTGCCGGGGCTGCTGATGGCTGTGTGGGTGCGCACGTTACGCGAGCCGGTGCGGGGCATCAGTGAAGGCCTGGTAGCCGAAAAGCACCCGGCACCCTTCAGGTTGCTGGGTCGGGAATTGTCTGCAGTGATCCCACCATTTAACGTGATCGGCTTAATGCAGCATCCTGGGGTGCTGCGCAAGAACCTCCTGGCGGTTGCGGGTATTGCATTGGTTGCCGCGTTTTTCGTGTGGCTGACGGGTAGTATTGCCCAGTGGGTGACAACGGGCTTTGGCGTGTATGTCACGTTTTCCTGGGCGCAATCATTGAAAATACGCGATCCGGCCACGTACAGCATGATGTTTGGCTCAAAGGCCTTTGTTTATACAATGCTTGCCCTGCCTGCCACCGCCTTTGTGGGTTACGGATCCGGTTTCTGGATACCGCCGTTATTGCTGCGGGTGCATGAGGTGGGTGCTGCGCAGGTGGGTCTGTACCTGGGCTTGGGCGCCGCGTTTGGCGGTTTTATCGGCATTACCGCTGGCGGCATGCTGGCAGATTACCTGAAGCGCCTTTTTCCTTCCGGACGACTGGTGCTCGGCTACCTGGTCATTGGTGGCTCAACACCTATGCTGCTGTTGATGCTGACGACGGATAGTCTTACGCATGCGTATTGGTACAACTTTGTCTTCACCGCGTTCTCAGCCTGCGCCGGCGGGGTGCCGCCCAGTACGGCAGCAGATCTGGTGATGCCGCGCATGCGGGCTACCGCGGGTGCCTTCTACATACTCATGAATACCTTTCTGGGTCTGGCGCTGGGTCCCTATTTTATGGGACAGTTTTCCGACATGTTTATGGCCAGTGGTATGAACGATGCTGATTCGTTGCGTTGGGCGATGGGCATCTCCTTGTTTACGTTTGTCCCTGCCGCTTTGTTTCTTTTCCTGGCGCAGCGTCACTTACCGAAGGAAGAAGCCTCGCGGCTCACGCGGGCGCGCGCCCTGGGTGAACCCGAGTAAACGGCGCCCTCGAAATCTGCCACCGAAGGGAACCTGTGTTGGTGCTTGGCTAATCGGTGTAGTATCCGGTTAGTTATTGGAGAGGGTAACGACCATGAATCAGTCAGGCACTCGCCCAGCAGTCCTGCGCTCAGTTATTTGTTTGCTTGTCATTCTAGGTGTAACAAGCGGCTGTAGTCAGGAAGGTGCGCCGAGCGATGTGGTGGACGACTCAACCACAACCCCTGTTGCAGGCCAGCAACATGCAGGCTTGGATGGGCAGCAGACCGGTGCAGCTGCACCTGCACCGGCAAAACGCCAGGCCTACTATGGTGATCTGCATGTGCATACGTTTTATTCGTTTGACGCCTTTATTTTCGCCACCCGGGCGACCCCGGATGATGCATATCGTTACGCCAAAGGTGAACCCTTGGCGCACCCCAGCGGTTTTGACATGCAGCTCGACCGGCCACTGGATTTTTACGCGGTAACCGACCATGCCATGTTCCTGGGCATGCTGCCGGCGATGGCTGACACCAGTACCGAGGTGTCCAAGCTGCCGTTCGCAAAACCCTTTCAGACCGCGGAGACGGCCGCAGAACGGCGTGAGGCTTTTTTGGGAATTCGTCCCTTCCTGGCCCCGGGTAAGGCTGATGAAGTACTCGACATGGATGTGGTGAAGTCAGCCTGGCAGGACATACGCGACGCAGCAGCGCGGCACAACGATCCCGGCCGGTTTACGACATTTATCGCTTATGAATACACCTCCGGGCCAGAATCACAGAATTTGCATCGCAATGTCATTTTTCAGGACGACAAGGCACCCGACGTACCGTTCAGCCGGTTGGAATCGCAGAACCCGGAAATGCTGTGGCAATGGATGGACAGCCTGCGTGATCAGGGTATTGAATCGTTGGCGATCCCGCACAATTCCAACGGGTCCAATGGGCAGATGTTTAAGCTGGCTGACTGGGCGGGCGATCCCCTGGATGCAACTTACGCGGAAGTGCGGATGCGTAACGAGCCGCTGGTGGAGGTCACGCAGGTAAAGGGTGACAGCGAAACCCACCCGCTGTTGTCACCGAATGACGAGTGGGCTGACTTTGAAACCATGCCGTATCGAATTGCGACCTGGACGCGCAGTGATATTGGCGGCAGTTACGTCCGGCAGGCCTTAGGCAACGGGATTGCGTTTCAGGATCAGCAGGGGTTTAACCCGTTCAAGTTTGGTCTGGTCGGCGCCAGTGATACGCATACCGGTGCGGCGTCGCTGGATGAGTCGAACTACTTTTCCAAGGTGGGTCTGCTGGACGGGACAGCGCAGCTGCGCGGATCCGTCCCGTTGGATGAGCCTGATGCTGAAGGTAACCGGTATGAAAAAACTTACTACACCCAATGGGGTGCGTCAGGACTGACCGGTGTCTGGGCGGAGCAGAACAGTCGAGCCGCGATTTACGCCGCTTTTCGGCGCAAAGAGACTTTCGCCACCAGCGGCCCGCGTATGCAAGTGCGATTGTTTGCTGCACCGGGTCTGGATCCGGATATAGTGCAGGCCCCGGATCTGGCCGCGCGGGGTTACGCCGAAGGGGTGCCCATGGGCAGTGATCTTCTGCCCGGCGAGGGTGCACCGGGATTTGTAGTTGAAGCTTTGCGCGACCCGCGCAGCGGACCGCTGCAACGGCTACAGATTGTGAAAGGTTGGATCGAGGAGGGTGAGCCGCGCGAGCAGGTGTTTGATATCGCCTGTGCGGACGGCCTGGAGGTTGACAAGACAACCCACCGGTGCCCCGACAATGGCGCGCGCGTGAATCTGGCTAACTGTGCCATCAGTAGCGACAAGGGCGCAGCGGAACTGAAAGGTTTCTGGCAGGACCCACAGTTCAATCCTGCGGCACAGGCTTTTTACTACGCTCGCGTATTGGAAAACCCAACCTGCCGCTGGTCAACCTGGGATGCCGTGCGGCATGGCGTGGCGCCGCGTGAAGATCTACCCGCCACTATTCAGGAACGGGCCTATACTTCACCCGTGTGGTACCAGCCGGGCTGAGCGACGGCGATGTCGGGTTTCAGCGCGGATCGGCAACGCTGGGGCTGGTGGCGTACGCTTTATGTTCGCGCAATGCGCGTGATGCGACCCTGGCTGCGTATCTGGCGCATACATGTGCGGGATTTGGCTGAGACGGATGATCGATTACCGTCCTGCGAGCTGGCGGTGCGGGTGGCGACGGCTGAAGACCTGCAGCGCGCTGCTGATGATCCTGAAAGTGATTTAACCCAGGCATTTCTTGAACAAGCGATCGCACGGGGTGACTACTGCGCCGCCGCGTTTGATGGCGCTCGGATGGTGGCCTACACATGGCGCACCTTTGTGTGTGCACCGTTTGATGTGAAAAACGAACATGATATCTGGATCCGGGTGGCGCCACCCTTTCGCTATGGTTATAAGGCGTTAACCCAACCCGCCTATCGCGGTCGAAAGTTGCAAGACCAGATTATCTACGCAACCGACCGCGTCAGCATAGCCAAGGGGCGGCCCAAGGGGGTAGGCGCGGTTGAAACGCATAACCTGTCTTCCATTCGTGCGGATCTGGGCCGCAACAACAAGTTGATTGGTTACGTGGGTGTTGTGTATCTCGGCCGCAGGGCCTGGACCTTCCGCTCCCGCGGTGCCAGGCAGACCGGGCTGGAACTGTTCCGCAATCTCGATAGTTGACAGCGGGGCAAAGCACATCCCGCTGTTTTTACCTGTTCGCCACTAGCTGCCAGAGATTGCTGCCAGTGTTTGCCTATCTGAGATTGCCTATCTGAGATTAACTACCAGAGGTCATAGCGCTGTAGTTCAGCACGGCCGACGACCATGTGGTGTACCTCATCGGGGCCGTCGGCAAAACGCAAATGGCGCATATCTGTATACAATCCGGCCAGCGGTGTCCATTGAGAAACACCGGTGGCGCCGTGCATCTGAATAGCGGCATCGATAATGTCGCAGACCTTCTCCGGCACCATCGCTTTGACCGCAGAAACGTAGACGCGCGCCTCTTTGTTGCCGAGTACGTCCATGGCTTTAGCCGCCTGGAGTACCGACAGCCGCATCGCATTAATTTCGATGCGCGCGCGTGATATGACTTCTATGTTTTTGCCCAGTTTGGCAATGGGTTTGCCGAAGGCGACCCGGGTACCGGCGCGTTTCACCATCAGTTCCAACGCTTTTTCGGCTTTACCGATCGAGCGCATGCAGTGATGTATGCGTCCGGGTCCCAGACGGACCTGAGAAATTTCGAAGCCACGACCCTCACCCAGCAGAATGTTCTCTTTGGGTACCCGCACATTGTCGAATTTGATGTGCATATGGCCCCGGGGTGCGTGGTCTTCACCAAAGACTTCCATACCGCCGAGAATGTTCACCCCCGGGGTGTCGATGGGGACCAGAATTTGTGACTGTTGTTTGCTCGCCGGTGCGTTGGGGTCTGTTTTGACCATGGTAATCATGATCTTGCAGCGTGGATCCCCAGCGCCGGAGATAT
The DNA here is from genome assembly GCA_039196385.1 of Pseudomonadota bacterium. Classification (GTDB taxonomy): domain Bacteria; phylum Pseudomonadota; class Gammaproteobacteria; order Pseudomonadales; family Azotimanducaceae; genus UBA4421. The sequence goes on along the minus strand of JBCCUW010000027.1, from coordinate 340 downwards.
AGTACTTTTCGCCGTTGATCACCCACTCATCCCCATCCAGGACAGCGCTGGTGCTGATGTTCTTGGCGTCTGACGAGGGTAGGGCGGGTTCCGTCATCGCGTAAGCTGAGCGGATTTCACCGTTCAGCAGCGGTTTCAGCCACTGCTCTTTCTGCTCGGGGGTGCCAACCCGCTCCAGTACCTCCATGTTGCCTGTGTCCGGCGCGCTGCAATTCAGCGTTTCGGAGGCCAGCGGGTATTTACCCAGTTCTGCGGCGATGTAGGCGTAGTCCAGATTGCTCAAACCCTCGCCTGTTTCAGCGTCGGGCAGGAAAAAATTCCACAGGCCGGACTCTTTGGC
>JBCCUW010000026.1:0-17669 GCA_039196385.1 Pseudomonadota bacterium | reverse complement strand
TGGATGAAATGCACAATCGGGGCGGATTTGTGACGATCCGGGATGCCGGGGAGGGCCAGCAGAAACCCTATGAGATCAATATTGCGCTGTTTTCCGCGTTTAACGAGCACCTGCCCGCCTACCTGGCGGCACATACCTTGTTGTTCTCTTTCCAGGGCCTGCCGGCACTCTACATACACAGTCTGCTGGCGACGTTAAACGACCGTGAGCTGGTCGAACAGACTGGACGCACTCGGTCGATCAACCGGGGATACTGGTTGCAGGCAACCCTGGAAGCACGCCTCGCGGATCCAACCTCGGCACAAGCTCAGGTGCTCGCGCACTGTCTGCGGATTATCGAATGCCGCGAAGCGCAACCGGCTTTGGCCACCCATGCTGCGCAGGCGGTCAGTCCCAGTCCGCCGGGTGTTTTTATACTGCGGCGTGAAGTTCCGGAGCAGCGCCTGATTGTGGTGGCATCCCTTCTGTCGTCGTCTCAGCAGCTACCTTTGCACGGTACTGGTTTGCCACCCGGCGTGTTTACCGACCGCCTCACGGGTCGTCAGGTTGAATTGAGTGATACGCTGGCCCTTGCACCTTATGAGGTGCTGTGGCTGGACGTGACCTGACTTGAAGTGATTTGCGCGTCAGGTGCCTGGTCAGGAACGACCGGCGATGGCCGTCACCGACGCCAGCGGGGTGGTTTTTTGCGTCGCCACATAGTCCTCCCGGTCCGCGGCGACTGCGTATAACAAGTCGTCAAATACACCTTCGTAAGCGCCCTTGACCCTGTGCCAGGAGGGGATGAAGGGGGACTCTTCGCCGCCTTCCAGGAAAGCCTCACCAGCTTTCAGAATGTTGGATGCAAACAATTCCACCGCTTGTTCTTCAGCGTGGCGGTCCAGCGTTAAGCCATTGATTAGCGCATCGTTCGCGTACGACTCAATCAGATCCAGGGCGATGCGGTAGTAGCACGCTTTGGCCGTGCGAATGGAGCCTTTGTCAAAAACCACACCGTAGGTCGCCAGTTTCTTAAAGAGTGCTTTGGAAATATCCAGACTCATGCGTGACAGTCCGCGGCTGACGTCTTCCGGCGACAAAGGTTGGTGTTTGTGGTCATAGTTGTCAGCTATCTCTACCTGACACAGTCGATTGGTGGAGTAGTTGCGGTACATTTCCGACAACAGACCAATCTCCAGCCCCCAGTCTGAAGGTATGCGCAGGTCGCTCAGCACATCAGCGCGCATGGCAAACTCACCGGCCAGTGGATAACGGAAGCTGTCCAGGTAGTCCAGGTAAGCATGGCCGTCGGACATATTTTTCATGGTGCGAATCAGGGGGGAGACCAGCAATCGGCTGACCCGGCCATTCATCTTCGTGTCGCTGAAACGCGCGTAGTAACCTTTGCAGAACTCATAAGAAAATTCCGGATTGGCTACGGGATAAATCAATCGTGCCAGCAGCGAACGGTCATAGGTGGTGATATCGCAGTCGTGCAGGGCAACAGCCTCAGCGCTACCCAGAGCCTGGACAAACCCGAAGCAATACCAGACGTTGCATCCTTTGCCGGGTTCAGCGGGCGCCAGGCCTTCAGATTTTAGCTGGTCCTGGATTTTCTGCATGCGAGGACCGTCATTCCACAAGACATGGTGCTGTTGTGGCAGCACTGAGAAGTAATCCAGTGCGTGGTGGTATTCAGCCTCGCTGGCGCGATCCAGACCAATAATTATTTCACTGATATAAGTCGCCTTGGATAACTCAGCGACAATTTTCGCCAGTGCCGGATGCTCCAGCTCGGAGTACAGACACGGTAATACCAGCGCCATTGGCCGTTGTTCGGCAAAACCGGCCAGTTCCGCTTCCAACGACTCCACGGGGCGATCGCTGAGGTTGTGCAATGTGGTGATAATGCCGTTCTGGAAAAAGTCGCTCATGTAAAAGTGGCTTCCTGGTAGTGAATGTCCAGCAGTTCGGTAACCGCCGCCAACCAGGGTCCGGGTCCGGGCTGGCTGGCGTGGGTGGTATTGGGGTTGCGCGGTTGCATGTAGCCGCCTTCGCGCAGCGGAAAAACTATGGCGTGATCTGCGCGCTCCATCATAGGGAGGTCGTTTGGCGCGTCACCGCAGGCGACAATGCGCGGCCGCGTACCGTACTGAAAACGCAGACGTCGCCACAGGCTGGTGAGGGCGCGGCCTTTGTCGACGTTGGAGCCGACGTGGTGAAAACGGCCGCCGCGCACGATGTGCAGGCCATGTTCGGCGAGCGTACTTTGTAAAGATAACAACTCTGTTTCGCTGCCCTGCCAGTGGATTGGCTCCGTACTCAGGCGTTGTTTGGATCTGGCTGCGGCGGTGAATGACAAGCCGGTGTGGGCGGCAACCTCATCAACTGACATGTCAGCAAATCCGCGGAATGCATAACCCTCGCTCTGGCGCAGTTCATGCAGCAGTGTGACGATGTCCGCGTAAGATTGGCCAGTGCAATCAATCTCGAAACCCTTGGCGCGGCTGGTTCCTGAGCCGCACAGGGCGGGTTCCCGCCAGGCCAGACCGGAACCGTTTTCGAAAATCAGCAAAGGGCTGGATTGGCAGTGCGAGACCAGCTCAATCATCTCAAGCGGGGTTTTGCTGGACACCAGGGCAATACACGCATCCGCATACTTGGCAGATAACTTATCAATAACCGCAGCTGCGGTGGCATCCGGATAGTCGTCGTCCAATAACGTGCCATCCAGGTCCGTGGCGATCAGCCAGTTCATATCTAAACCCTGTGTGCCGTACATGTGTGCCCCATATAATGGTTCTCTCCGCAACTCCTGACCGCAAACGCCAGACGCTGCTTCGGGCTGTGGTGTCGCGCGCACTGTTTTGACGCTTGCTTTGGTGTTGCAAGGTTCGGGCCAGGTAGGCCTGGGCCATACAGAGCCTTTTACCTGTCATCAGCGAGACGCATTGTCACGGCTATTGGTGTTATTTGCGGAATCTGCGCTTCATCGCTGTACATTGGGTTCAGTAACGCACCAAAATGGTGCATATGTGTTTGAAACAAACGAATCGCCCTGGTGCGCATTCAATGGCCGAATTGTCATCATTTGTTCATCACAATTTCATCGGGAATTCATCTAGCGGCTCTACTCTTCTGCAAACTCACTGCCAGGTTGATTATGTTTCGCGAAAACGAACCTGAATCCCCGCAGACGCACTACCGATCTATTTTTCTCTCCGACATTCACCTGGGCACCAAAGGCTGCCGCGCAGAACTGCTGTTGCAGTTTCTCAAACAGCATACTTGTGACGAATTGTTTCTGGTGGGTGACATTATTGATGGCTGGCGCATGACCTCGTCTGTTGATGGCTGGTCGCAGGACCACAACAATGTGCTCAGACAGTTTCTTACGTATATGAAACGGGGTACCCGGGTGATCTACGTTACCGGCAATCATGATGAGTTTATGCGCCAACATTCGCCGATGGCGATTGGCAATCTATTGGTGGTTGACGAACATGTCCATGCGACCGCAGATGGTAAGCGTCTGTTAGTTGTTCACGGTGATCAATTTGATGTCATAACCCGTTACCACCGCTGGATTGCCTGGTTAGGTGACATTGGTTACACCCTGCTGTTGCAGCTGAACCGCCACCTTAATCGAGCACGGAGTCGTTTTGGTTACGGTTACTGGTCGCTGTCCGCGTGGATCAAACACCGCGTTAAACAAGCAGTCAGCTACATTGGTGATTTTGAAGAGGCGGTTGCTCATCAGTGTCGTCGCAAACAGTATGACGGCGTCGTCTGTGGGCACATCCACCACGCGGAAATTCGCAACATAGAAGATATTGTTTACATGAATTGTGGGGACTGGGTCGAAAGTTGTACGGCCCTTGTCGAAGATCAACACGGACAGTTTCGCATTCTCGATTGGCTGCAAGTAGATGCGCAAAGTGGCGAAAATATATTTGCGCTGCCGGTGGAAGACGAACGGCTGCGAGCATGACAAGTGCGTATAAAAAAGCGAAGGTGACTGAAATGAAGAGCAACCACATAAATAAGCGCGTCAAGCACGTTAACAAGAGCGCCAACAAGCGCGTAGATACCGGCTCGCCCCAACGCAGGCAGCGCCTGTTGCTGATTACCGACGCCTGGGTACCTCAAACCAATGGTGTGGTGACCACGCTGTCGATGATGACGCGGCATTTACCGGCGTTCGGGATAGACGTGGAAGTGATTCACCCGGGTATGTTTAAGACCTGGCCATTGCCGAGCTATCCTGAAATCCGTGTGGCGCGCAACATTGGCAGCCTTAAAGAGTTTATACAGGCAGCAGCGCCCGATTCGATCCACATTGCCACAGAGGGGTTGCTGGGTCTCGCCGCGCGGCGTTACTGCAGGCGTCATGGTTACGCGTTTACGACTTCGTTGCATACCAAGTTTCCGGAGTACGTGAACGTGCGCTTCGGCCTGCCCCTCAAGTTGGGTTATCGCGCTTTACGCTGGTTTCATAGTGCTGCCACCAACACGATGGTCACCACTGAAAGCCACCGCCAGGAATTGCACGACTGGGGTTTGCGTAACCTGGCGGTCTGGAGCCGTGGGGTGGATACTCAATTATTTGTGCCTGATCCTGATTTCATCCGCAAAGAGCCACCGCGCCTGCTTTATGTCGGACGCGTTGCCGTAGAGAAAAATATCGAAGCTTTTCTCCAGCTTGACCTGCATGCACAGAAGGTGGTGGTGGGTGATGGCCCCGCGCGTGCTGAGTTGCAGGCGAAGTATCCCGATGCAGTTTGGTTGGGTTACCGCAAGGGAGAAGCTCTGGTGCAGGAATATGCCGCCGCTGATGCGTTTGTCTTTCCGTCGCGGACGGACACCTTTGGTCTGGTGATGTTAGAAGCCATGGCCTGTGGCACTCCGGTGGCTGCCTATCCTGTCACTGGTCCGATTGATGTCGTGCAGGATGGCGTAAACGGCTGGCTGCACAACGACCTGGGGCAGGCTATTGCTGACGCCCTGCAGGTGGACCGGCGTGATTGTCGACGCTACGCACAGAGCCACGATTGGCAGGCCATTGCGCAGCGGCTGGGTGATTGTCTGGTAGATCTGGATGGTCGCCCACTTCTGACCCGTTCCGTAGATATGCAAAACAAGCTGGATCTACCGGCCGTCAGTGCTGCCTGAAGTTATTTGATCGAAACGCTTGCCAACCCGTTTCGTTTCAACACAACAAGGTGACCAACGTGGAAATATTCGGTTATGTATGCCTGGCGCTGATCGGCGCGCTCTGGGTGCGTAAACTGCAGGTGCGGCTACGTTTGTCGCGTGCTAAACACCCGTCTATTCAGGGCCATGCGAAAATCTCCCGGCGCCTCGCCAGGCTGGTGCCTTTTTACGAATACGGGCAGGAAGAAGCGTTCGCTTCGGACGACGCGCCGGCGGATATTGTACTGAAACGCCAGCGGGCTTTTGCTCGACTTTCGCAGGATTCACGGACTCGGGCTGAACAATCTGTGGCGTTCAGCAGAGGCTTGGAAGGGCAGCTTTCCGACATGCAATTCACCAATGCTTATCGAGTGCCGTTTCAATACCGCCGCCTGGTCCGCGACCAATTACACGTGCCCGGTGTGGCGATCGCCAGTGACGGCGTGCGCCTGCAGAATCTGGACGGCGACTGGGCGTATGACCTGGGTGGTTCTTATGGCGTGAATCTCATGGGTTACGACGTTTATAAACAGTGCATCGAACGCGGAACGCGCCGGGTCCAGGATCTGGGTCCGGTATTGGGGCCCTATCATCCCCTTATTGCTGAAAACGTGGCCTGGCTCTGTGAGCTATCGGGAATGGACCAGGTGTCGTTTCATATGTCCGGCACTGAAGCGGTCATGCAGGCGGTCGGGCTGGCCCGGTACCATACGCGCCGCTCACACCTGGTGCTGTTCTGCGGCGCCTACCACGGTTGGTGGGATGGCGTACAACCCGGTGTGGGGGGGCAGCGCCGGAGCGATGATATTTACATGCTGAAAGAAAACAGCGCAGATACGTTGCGTGTGCTGGAGACGCGCCATGACATTGCCTGTGTTCTGATCAACCCATTGCAATCACTGCATCTGAACCGGGGCGCCAGCAGTGATGCCATGTTGATCGCGTCAGCACGAGATGTTGAATTTGAGCGGGATGCGTATCGTCGCTGGCTTGCCGATCTACGCGACGTCTGCACGCGACGCGGTATCGTCATGATCATGGATGAGGTTTTTCTCGGCTTTCGTCTGGGTCCTGGTGGGGCGCAGGAGTATTTTTCGGTGCAGGCTGACATGGTCACCTATGGCAAAACCGTTGGTGGCGGACTGCCGGTGGGGGTTTTGTGCGGTAAGGCGAAGCTGATGCAACGCTACCGGGAAGAAGCTCCCACTGATATTTGTTTTGCCCGTGGCACGTTTAACTCGCATCCCTATGTCATGGCCGCGATGAACGAGTTTCTGCAGATTGCCTTGTCGCCGGAATTTGCCGCGGAGTCCCAACGTGCCCTGGGGGTTTGGGATACCCGCGCAGCGGAGTTTAATCGCCAGTGTCGACTGGCCCGCTTGCCTCTGCGAGTCCACAATTTCGCCTCGGTCTGGGTGCTGACCTATACCCAACCCAGTCGCTTTAACTGGATGTTGCAGTATTATCTGCGGGCTGAAGGACTCGCCTTAAGCTGGATCGGTACCGCGCGTTTTATATTCAGTCACAACTATACCGATGCAGACTTTGCTGAGGTTATGCGCCGCTTCCTGGTGGCGGCCCAGCGCATGGAGAGTGATGGCTGGTGGTATGTGCCTGAGGGGCAAACTGATCAATCCATAAAACAGCGGGTCATGCGTGAGCTTTTGCATCAGCGCTTTAATCGTTTCTGGCCGCGCTCTGCGGTGCGTCAACATAAGGCATTGGATCCATCAACTCTCCCTTGAGCAGGTAGAGTGGCGATTTCAGGTAGGTCTTAAAATCGTTGAAAGGGTCCGTCAGGATTTTTGTGATCCATACCAAGCCACACTGGGTCCCTGCAGAGAAGATCAGATAAACGGTCCTCAACAACAGTGCCGATACCGCCAGGACAAACCATAAGATAGCCAGGTTGTGAAAATAGCCTTCCCAACCCTTTGCCGGCTGCATCAGCCCGAACATTGACGGCTGCAGATATAGCACAAAAGGGATGATGGCCCAGACCCCATGAAGAATGCGTTTGCGCTGCAGGTTGTAGCCTACCTTGATATCTTCTTTGTGCTCGTGGCTGGCCCTGTTGATGCGATCATATTCGCGAGGTTCAAAGAAAAAGTGCCCTGATTGTCGGGTGACCATGGCGACCAGCCAACCCATCATGACGGCGGCAGTGAGATTGGTAAACAAAAGTACATACGCCGCCATGAAGCTCGTGGCACTGATCAGGTGTAATGTCTGGTTTATACGGCTCTGGTGATAGTAGCGGTGGTCGTCGAACCGCTGCGTTCGCAGTTCGTCACGAAAGCTCAAATTCTGTTCGGCAACTGTTTTTTGGGAAACTGAGGGATGGTGTTCTACAGGCATGGAGCTGACTCCCTGTTGGATTGGACGAGTTTATGGCACTAACGTGATAGTTTTATTGCAAAGTACATCAGACGTTTGAGCTTGCTGGTGGCTGTTGCCGATATAAGAGTGGTTGACCCATCCTTATGATCTGACCGGTAACAATGTGTTCACTGAAACGCCAGGAAGGCGGTAACAACAAGACTATGGTTGAGCCGTGTTCAAAATAGCCGATAGGATCACCCTTCTTGTAGGGTTGCTGGACTTGAACAACGTTGGGGCCGCGATATTGCAGGTTCAACGCGGTCTGAATCCCGTGGAAGCGCATACTCGCCACCAGTACCGCAGCTACAGGAACCATGACCAGTGTTTCGTCGTTGATGGTTGTTTGGAACGGAATGACAGCCCTCTCGTTGCGGCAGAACAACTTCTCGACTTTCTTCAATGCAATGGGGTTGACGTTCCACGTGTCTCCAGAAATATAGGACAGTTGCTCGATCCACCCGTCCGCAGGCGCATGAAAGTGATGGTACATGCTGGACTTAAGACGCAATGTCACAAACAGACCGTTGCGGTACTGGTCTGCCAGATTGGTGTCACACAAGAGTTCGGACAGCGTATAGGGAAAACCCTTGGCTTGTATCAGTTCGAATCCATTGATCGCGCCAAATTCACCCACAACCGCGTCGCAGGGACTAATCAGTGTGCGGGTATCTGTACACACAGGGCGCGCGCCGGGTTTCAGGCGGCGGGTAAAACACTCATGCAGACTGTTGAATTCCTGTGTGGCTGACTCGTGCATACGTAGATCGTCTGCGAACTGACGCCAGAACCACATCGAGAGACGGGTCAGGCGGCGACTGCGCAATTGACTGTACCAACCCATAAAACGGGTCAGCAGGCGGCGCGGGATACGATTGGTCAGCAGAAAATTGAGCTGTTCGGCGGCGGTAAGGTCGGCGCTGGGTTTTACAGTTCTAGGCAAGAGCAAGTGACGGAAACTGAACTTTGTCCAACATAGCGCTCGCAGATGACGTGTTCATGTACATACTGAGAAGTTAATATGACAAAATGGCGTAGGCGCGCGAGATTAAGGTGCGCAGGCCGACCCTGAGCGTTGAAACATGATTTGGTTCAAAGATTGTTCAGGTAACCTCCCTTCCAATACATCATGGCAAAACTGCGCGCGGAGGCGCTGATGTCTGTGAATCGAATTCAGTGGCTTATCTTCTGTGTGGTACTTGCTGGTTGTGGTGGCGGTGGCGGCTCTTCCGGCCCTATTTCAGTGGCGCCTGACCCAGAGCCGACCACTCCGTCGGTCACCACAACCCCGGCTTTCACCAACCTGTCGTTTACCGCACCGGTCGCCATGCGGCAAGCACCGGCAGACGACACCATCTGGTACGTTGTGGAGCAGGCTGGACGCATTCGTGCGTTCGATAATGACGATACCGTGCTGACAACCAGTGTCTTTCTGGATATCTCTGCTCAGGTTAACAATCTGTCCAGCGAGACCGGTATGTTGAGCATGGCCTTCCATCCCGACTATCCGACCACACCCACGGTATATGTGCTTTACAGTACCAACGGTGCTTTGCGTACGCGTCTGTCCAGCTTTGACCTGGTTACTGGTGGCGGTGCGCTGGACCCCGTCAGTGAGGTGGTGCTGCTGGAAGTTCCCCAGCCGGATACCAACCACAACGGCGGTGATCTCGCCTTTACACCTGATGGTCTGCTCCTTGTCAGTTTTGGTGATGGTGGTGGTTCGGGTGATCCGGGGGAGAATGCGCAGAACAATCTGAATCTGCTCGGTACGGTTATTCGCATCGATGTGGACGGGCCGGCACCCTATGGCATTCCGACGGATAATCCATTTGCCGCCAACAATCTCTGCCAACTGGCGCCCCAGGTGGAGGCGTGTGCGGAAATTTTTACCTGGGGATTACGCAATCCCTGGCGAATGACGGTCGATTCACTGAACGGTGAAGTCTGGCTGGGTGACGTTGGACAGAACGACTGGGAGGAGGTGAATCGGGTAGTACTGGGCAGCAATTACGGTTGGAACGACCGCGAAGGTGCAAACTGCTTTGACCCCATGGTCAATTGCCTGGATACCTTTGCTGAGCCGGTTGCGCAATACAGTCATGCGGTGGGCCAGTCTGTTACGGGTGGCTACGTGTACCGGGGTAGTGATATTACGGCGCTGGTGGGCTGGTATGTGTTTGCCGATTTTGTTACTGGCCGCTTGTTTGCAGTGGAGAATGATGCATTACCGACAGAAACGGCCACTGAGATCGGCGATACCCCGCTCAGGATTGCAACCTTTGGTCAGGACCAGTCTGGTGAGTTATTCTTAGTTGATTACAGCAACGGTAGTCTGCACCGCCTGGTAGAAGACTAATGAACCTGCCGCAACGATCAAAAATCGTCTGATTCCATCGCCTGGTTGGTTTCGATGATGTACTTCGAAGATGTACTTCGAAGATGTGCTTAGAAGATGTGCTTCGAAGATGTGCTTCGAAGATGTGCTTCGAAGATGTGCTTCGAAGATGTGCTTTAAAGAAGCATAACTGTTTGCAACGCACAATTAATGTGCGGATCGTGATTCCGGCTGTCCTTGTAATTCGCTCAAACCCCCTGTTTTTGCGCAAATTTCCGGGTTGGCCCGATTCTTGAATCCAGCAGGTGTGAGCGCATATCCTGTGGGAATGCGACTCACGATTTAAAATTTACTGGCTAAACTAAATACAAGGCAACGACGCCCAACTCCGTTTTACGGGGCTGGGCGTTTTTTTTGGAGAACACTAAATGACCACAAAGATGATCAGTTCAGCTTTATTGACCATCTGTATCCTATTTACGGCACTTTTCATTCCGGCCGCGTCACAGGCGCTGGAGTATGCAGACTTGAAGAAAGCGGCCAGTGAAGGCGAGACGAAAATTAACCTCAGGTACCGCTATGAATACGTTGATCAGGATGGGATAGATGAAGAAGCAGGAGCATCTACCTTACTGGCACGCCTGGCTTGGAACTCCGGCAAAATCAATGGCTGGCAGGTTGGCGTTGCCGCCGATTACGTGGCGTTGATAGGCAGTGAGCGGTACAACTCTACTGAGAACGGGCTGACCGAATATCCGGTGGTGGCTGATCCCGAGGGTTTCGATCTCAATCTCGCTTTCTTGAAATACAGTGGTGACAAATTAACGGCCACAGCCGGCCGGCAGCGGATTGTTGAATACGAGCAGCGCTTTATCGGCGGTGTCGCCTGGCGGCAAAATGAACAGACTTATGACGCATTGCGCGCCGAGTACAAAGCATCGTCCAAACTGCGTTTGGATTACAGCTACGTCTGGAACGTCAACCGCATTTTTGGCCCCGACGACGGTGCTCAACCCTCTGATTGGCGTAGCGACTCACATTTCTTCTCGGGAACGTTTGATGTGGCGGAAGACCACAGTATTGAAGGGTTTGCCTATCTGTTGGACTTTGACAACGATAACGGGTTACCCAATTCGACGGCGACTTATGGTTTGACCTACCGCGGTACTGTAGGTCCGGTCAAATTGCGCGGCACCTACGCAACCCAGTCCGACTACGCTGATTCGCCGCTGGACTACGATGCTGACTACTACGCGTTTTTTGCTTCGACCAAGCTGGATCCTGTGACCGTTAGCGTGGGTTACGAAGTACTTGGCAGTGATGATGGGGTAGCTGCATTCCGTACGCCTCTGGCGACGTTGCATAAATGGCAGGGTTGGGCGGACAAGTTCCTGGGCACCCCGGCTGACGGCATAGAAGATCTCTATTTTGGGCTGGCGGGTGCAATCGGGCCGGTCAATCTGTCTGCGACTTATCATGAGTTTAAGTCGGAAGAGGGCAGCACCGACTACGGTGATGAAATAAACATCATTGCGAACTACGCAGTGCGCGATGGCGTGAAATTACAGCTCAAGTTTGCTGACTACAATGCAGACGAATTTGCCACAGACACGACCAAGGCCTGGTTCAGCATCATTGTAGCCCTGTAGAGGGTCGCTGACAGAAGTATGGCATTGAAATTGCAGCCTGTTCGGTAGATTGAAAAGAGTTCGGAAGATTGAAAAGAGTTCGGTAGATTGAAAGAACTTGAATAGCCTGGGCAACAGGCGTGCAGCATACAATCCCGATTGAGCAGTTGTGGTGGAGTCAAACGAATCTCAGGCGGCGCTGCGGGTCATGCTTATTGACGATGACCCTAAGCGCGCGCGCTGGGTACAGAACAGTTTACGCGAATTTGGTTTCGATACCTGCAGTATCGTGGCTGAACCCGCCCGCATGCTCAAAGAAATTTCGGAACATGCCCCGGATGTGATCATTATCGATATGGAATCGCCGGGCCGGGATTTGCTGGAGAGTCTATCGGTGCTGGCGGCCCACCAACCCACTCCTGTGGTGATGTTCAGCGAAGAGGAAGATCCGGACTACATCAGCCGCGCAGTAGCGGCTGGGGTTTCAACCTACCTGGTAGGCGGCATCGAGCCTGCCAAAGTGCGCCCCATTATTGAGGTCGCGTTAGCCCAGTTCCGTAATTTCCAGGGTCTGCGTCAGGCGCTGGATGATACCCGGTCCGAACTTTCCGCTCGGCGCACCATCGACCAGGCCAAGCTGCGTGTCATGCAGGCGTTAAACATTGATGAGCAACAAGCGTATGAACACATGCGTAAGGAAGCCATGAATGCTGGCGTTCGCCTGGCTACGCTGGCCAGGCAAATCATGGAAACCAGCACTAACTGAGGAGTCGCTCCAACCGTATGTTTGATGACAGCATTGATGAAAAGTTGAACCAACTGGTACCTGCTGCGGAAAAATACCATCTGGAAGTCGGCTACCTGCGTTTGACCGATGCGGCCCCCTTCGTGGTGGCGCAGGAACTGGGAATGTTTGACCAGGTCGGCCTGAATGTCGAGTTACGACAGGAAATTTCGTGGGCCAATATCCGCGACAAGCTGGTCAGCGGCGCTTTGGATGCCGCTCAGATGCTGGCGCCGTTACCGGCAATGATCACTCTGGGGGCCAGCGGGCTGCGAGCCCCCATACTGACCGGTCTGGTGTTGTCTAATCACGGCAACGCCATTACCTTGAGCCAGGATGTCTGGCAAGAGGCATCTCAGATAATTACGCAAGGTGAATGCGCAAGTGTGTTGGAAGCCCTGCACCTGTACGCAAGGCAGAAACCACATTTGCTGACCTTTGCCACAGTGCATGCCTTTTCTTCACATACTCTGTTGTTACGCCGCTGGCTGAGTGCAGGTGGGATTGATCCTGACCGCGATATTAAGTTGTTGGTCGTGCCGCCCAGCCAGATGGTCGACAGCCTGCAGACCGGCGTTATCGACGGCTATTGTGTTGGTGAACCCTGGAACACCATCGGGGTTAAGTCCGGCATGGGCGTTGTGGTGGCGTTGGGCAGTGAAATCTGGCCAGGCGCGCCGGAAAAGGTACTGGGCGTCAGCGCCAGTTGGCATCAGCAGCATCCACAAGCGCATTTACGCCTACGCCTGGCTCTGTTGCGCGCCTGCCAATGGCTGGCAGACAGCCGTCATACGGCGGAAGCTGCACGTATTCTCTCACTGTCCTGTTATCTGGATATGCCGGTGGACAATTTACTGCCCTCGTTAACCGGTGAGCTGATTATGCCCGGTGGAGATGTGGATGCTTCGGTGCCAGATTTTCACCTGTTTTTTGGCAACAACCTCAATTGCCCGGATTTTACTGCGACAGTGCAGATGATTGAGGCGTGCGCGGAGTTACTTGGACGGCCTATTGACGTCTCTATGGTGCGGTCGCTGGCTGCTCAGTCCTGTCGCGCTGATTTGTATAAACAGACCACCGCCGTGCTGTCCGCTTTGCAGGAAGACGTGACGCTGTAACGTCGCCCTATATTGTCCCCTGAACGCACTTAATCAGTGCACTGTCGGGGTGGGGCCCTGCGCAGCCGGGGATTGGGAACCGCGGTTAAGCCCTTGAAATTGTGCTGCTTTTCGGATCGATGGCGGAGCGTGAAAACTGGCACAAGTCTTGTATTAACCGGTAACAGACAAGCGCGTTTTGCGCGGTTAGATAAAAACATGGATTTACGAACAAAGGCGTTCGTTGTCAGCGAGTAGTTTGCATTTCGCTGATGGCGGACGTTTTTTTTTGTGGCGGGAAAACCCGCTTCGGACTAACTACTATTTTGAGGAACACACAGTAATGACCCGCATCAAGAAGTATTTCACCCTGTTTGCTCTGGTTGTCTTCTCAACGACCAGTATCAGCGGCCACGGTGAAGTGGGTGAACCCGAAAAAGATGAGCTGACTTTTGGTTTTATCAAACTGACAGATATGGCGCCCATTGCCATTGCTTATGAAAACGGCTATTTCGAAGACGAAGGCCTGTACGTCACCATCGAAGCTCAAGCCAATTGGAAAGTACTGTTAGACGGGGTGATTGATGGACAGCTCGATGGGGCGCATATGCTCGCCGGTCAACCGCTGGCAGCGACCATTGGCTTCGGCACGAAGGCCCACATTGTCACCCCTTTTTCCATGGATCTGAACGGTAACGGGATCACCGTCTCAAACGCGGTTTGGGAAGCCATGAAACCTAACATACCGAAACAAAGTGACGGCAAGCCCGTCCACCCGATTAAAGCGGACTATCTGAAGCCCGTTGTGGACAGCTACATCGCTGACGGCAAACCCTTCAAGATGGGCATGGTTTTTCCGGTATCCACACACAACTACGAGTTACGCTACTGGCTTGCGGCGGGCGGTCTGCATCCCGGTTAATACGCGCCGCATAAAGGCGATATTTCCGGCCAGATTGACGCGGATGTTCAGCTTTCGGTTACTCCGCCGCCGCAGATGCCGGCCACACTCGAAGCGGGCACGATTTATGGATACTGCGTCGGTGAGCCCTGGAATCAACAGGCTGTGTTCAAAGGAATTGGTGTGCCCGTCATCACCGACTACGAAATCTGGAAGAACAATCCTGAAAAGGTCTTTGGTATGACCAAAGAGTTCACGGAACAATATCCAAATACCACCGTGAGAGTGGTCAAGGCGTTGTTGCGAGCGGCCAAGTGGCTGGACGAGAACAATAACGCCAATCGCATGGAGGCGGTCGATGTGCTGTCGCGTAGTGAGTATGTTGGTGCTGACAAGGAGGTCATCGCCAATTCCATGACTGGTACCTTTGAATATGAAAAAGGTGACAAACGTGAAGTACCGGATTTCAACGTGTTCTTTCGGTACTTCGCAACGTATCCGTACTATTCCGACGCAGTCTGGTATCTATCCCAGATGCGACGTTGGGGGCAGATTGAGGAACCCAAGAGTGACGAGTGGTATCACGACGTAGCCAAGCAGGTATACCGTCCCGACATTTATGCAGTGGCAGCAAAAGAGCTGATTGCTGAAGGTCTGATGGAGGCAGCGGATTTTCCAGACCTCGATGCGGAGAGTGGGTTTCGGCCTGAGCAAACGGAATTTATCGATAATATCTCCTTTGATGGCCGCAAACCGAACGAATACCTGCAGAAGTTTCCGATTGGCCTGACGGATGAAGTGCTGTGATTGCACTGGGTCTCACACAGGTTAAGTCAGCCGGGCGCCAAGTGCCCCGGCTGTTGGCGAAAGGGATTATCCCTGCGCTTGGCCTGAGTATGTTTCTACTGTTCTGGCACATTGTCGCGGGCAGCATCAATACCTCGCTGGGCCAGTTTCCCGGGCCCGCGCAGGTATGGACCCAAAGTCAGAATCTGTATGCGGAACATCTGGAGCAACGCGAGAAGGCTGAGCGTTTTTATGAACGTCAGGAAAAACGCAATGCTGACAAGCTGGCTAAAAATCCTGATGCCGTGATCAAACACCGTGACTATACCGGTAAGCCAACGTTCCTGGATCAGATCATCACCAGCCTGTACACGGTGATGTTCGGCTTCCTGCTGGCGTCTTTGCTGGCGATCCCCTTAGGTATTGCTTGTGGTCTGAGCGATCGGGTGTACGAAGCGGTCAACCCCATTATTCAATTGTTTAAACCTGTTTCCCCTCTGGCCTGGTTGCCGCTGGTCACGATGGTCGTTTCCGCGGTCTATGTGTCTGAAGATCCGCTGTTTGAAAAGTCCTTTTTGAACTCCGCGTTTACTGTGGCGCTGTGCTGCATCTGGCCGACGGTCATCAACACCACTGTTGGCGTGAGCGGTATTGATAAAGATCTGGTTAACGTGGGCCGGGTTATCAAGCTGGCGCCGTTTACTAACGTCACCAAGATTGTTCTGCCTTCTTCGATCCCAATGATTTTCACCGGCCTGCGGCTGTCCCTGGCGACAGGCTGGATGGTTCTGATTGCGGCAGAAATGCTCGCGCAGAATCCAGGTCTGGGCAAGTTCATCTGGGATGAGTTTCAGAATGGTTCTTCTAATTCTCTAAGCCGGATCATGGTGGCGGTGATTACCATCGGTTTCATCGGCTTTCTACTGGATCGCGCCATGCTGTTGATTCAGCGCCGGGTAAGTTGGGACAAACAGGCCGTTCTGCGTTAAAGCAGCTTAAGCCACTAGTTATTAATCAGGGTTACAAACATGCAACAGTTTCTAGATATCAGCCAGATCAGCAAGACGTTTCACACCGACAGCGGCAGTTTTGAAGCTTTACGCAACGTCGATCTGAAAATTGCCGAAGGTGAATTTGTCTCTTTGATCGGCCATTCGGGCTGCGGCAAATCAACGGTGCTGAATCTGGTGGCCGGCTTGTTAGAAGTCACCACGGGTGGGGTGATTCTGGAAGGCAAAGAAATTGATGAGCCCGGACCTGATCGGGCTGTTGTGTTTCAAAATCATGCGCTGATGCCCTGGCTGTCGGTCTACGACAATGTTGGGCTAGCCGTGAAGACCGTGTTCAAGAATCAGAAGAGCAAACAGGAAATGCATGATTGGATCATGCATAACCTGGAGTTGGTCAATATGACTCATGCGAGCAACAAAATGCCACACGAGATATCGGGTGGCATGAAGCAGCGGGTGGGTATCGCCCGGGCGTTATCCATGCAACCTAAAGTACTGTTAATGGACGAACCCTTTGGTGCATTGGACGCTTTGACCAGAGCACAGTTGCAGGACAGCACCATGGACATTCACCGGGAACTGGGTAACACGGTGATCATGATTACGCACGACGTGGACGAAGCAGTGCTGTTGTCCGACCGTATTGTGATGATGACCAATGGACCGGCGGCGAGTATTGGTCAGATTGTGGATGTGAACCTGCCGCGACCACGGGATCGCTTACAGTTGGCTGAAAACGCCCAGTTTAACCACTGCCGTCGCCTGGTATTGGATTTCCTGTACGCAGCCCATAGTCGCCCCGATGTTGTTGGCCTCGATGAAGACACCCCGGCAGATATAGATGACAAAACCAACGTGGTGAGTACTGACGCATCTGAAGCTGCTTGAAATGCACAGAGACTGTGAACTACTGGTTATCGGGGGCGGGATGGCGGCCGGCCGCCTCATGCAACAACTCCATGAACACGCATACAGCAAAAAAACCATTGTTATAAGTGGTGAGAAACATGCCGGCTACAACCGGGTGATGCTGCCTGGCTTTCTGGCGGGCCAGTACAGTGTTGAGCAGATGTGCGGACAGGCGGATTGGCAGAGCCGATCTAATTTTACGGTATTGCCGGGTTTGACGGTGACGCAGATAGAACAATCTTCCCGCAGCGTGTTAACTGATTCGGGTATGCAGATTGGATTTACAGAGCTGGTCATCGCTACGGGTTCGACGGTTGTACGTCCGCAAACCACCGGCACAGAACTGGCCGGGGTGGTAGAGCTGCGTAACCTTAACGATGCCGAGCAGCTGCAGAGTATGGCTGCCCGGGGTCGACATGCTGTGGTTGTTGGCGGTGGTTTGTTGGGGCTGGAAGCTGCGGACGCGCTGCTGCAACTTGGGATGCAGGTCAGAGTGGTACATCGTGGTGGGCAATTGATGAATCGTCAATTGGATCAGGCTGCGGGTGAAGAGCTGGGCAGAATACTCAGTCATCGCGGTATGCATCTGAGCCTGGGCGCTCAGTTGGGTGCAATTGAAGGAGACCGTCAAGTCGAGAGCGTTGTCCTGGATGATGGGGCGTCCC